>NZ_JAKRFQ010000735.1 GCF_022347985.1 Photobacterium sp. OFAV2-7 | reverse complement strand
TTGTTTTGCCTATTTCGGATACGCTTAAGAACAAGACGCCAAATGAAGATTTTCACGTTATTTGTCTTGGCGATAACGAGGCTGATAGCACTATCCTCGGCTTCTTTATTCTTGATCACTCTTTTGCAAACCACCCTGAGTTTAGCCAATTTGGTGAGTTGGGCTTGCGGGCGTACTTTATTGATGCCCGTTATCAGGGGAAAGGCTTTGGGCGTCAGTCATGCCAACTAATGGGTGATTATGTGGCCGCTCATTACCCTTCGGTTTCAAATCTAGTTCTGACTGTGAATCAACGGAATACGCCAGCTCGGGCACTCTATCTTTCTTGCGGTTTTCTGGATTCTGAATCACTGTATCTGGGAGGACCAGCAGGGCCTCAGCATATCATGTATCTTCCTCTGGCTGCCTGAGCAATCAGGTAAGCTTTACACTGTAAACTGGCGGTTTATTACCCTTTTAAATCGCCAGCTAAACTACCGTTACACCTCCATTCCTTTTCCGATAGTGCCCCTTCTTTTTTCCGGTTGGGTGTTATGTCTATCTTACTTATATCAATCTCAATGCATACAAGTTGCATGTCGAGGTTTTGTCCGCTCTCACTTTTATTATTCCGATCTTTATATTTTTAATAGCGTGATCGGCTAAACAATAAACAAAAGGCCAGAGATATACACTGCGGTGGTGGTATTTATTGACATAATTAGCATAAAAGAGATAAATATCACTATAATAGTGAATATCTATTCATCTTGAGATTCGTTCCTACATGGAGATGTACGATGAAAAAAATGTCTGTGACTCTGTTATCCGCTGCCGTTTTATCTGCGCTCAGCTTGAGTGCCAACGCGTGTACTGGCCTTATCGTGGGCAAGGGGGCATCTGTTGATGGCAGCATCATGATTGCCCGTAACGAAGATTTTGGTATCAACAACTGGAATAAATATTTAGCTTATCGTCCGGCACAAGAAAATGAAGCCGGTGATTGGACGTTAGGAAATGGTCTGACTGTGCCAATGCCTGCGAAATTCTATGGCTACTCTGCCATTCCTGACTGGGACGCCAACACGGTCGATGGTGACGGAAAGTTTTATGAAGAGCGCGGGATAAACGAATATAACGTTGCGATTTCAGCAACGACCAGTGCTGAGGTAAACGGCAAGGCGCAAACGGCCGATCCTCTGGTTGAAAAAGGTATCATCGAAGCCATTATACCGACGCTTATCCTGCCGCAGGTGAAAACGGCGAAGGAAGGGGTTGAGCTTTTAGGAAAATACATCGAACAGTATGGTGCCGGTGAAGGCAACAGCCTGTATATCGCTGATGTTGACGAGGCATGGCTGGTTGAGATTGGCTCAGGGCACCACTGGATTGCAGTCAAAGTACCGGATGACAGCTACGCTATGATAGCCAACGGCTTACGTATCCATGGTGTTGATCTTAGCAGCGAGGATGTGCTCCATTCTACAGGGCTTGTCGAGTTCGTCGAAAAGCATCAACTGCTTGAACAGGCTGACACGGCATCGTTTAACTTTGCCAAGGCCTTTGGGGTAACCGGGGATGTCTACAACATCGACCGTGAATGGCTGGGACAAAATATGCTATCGGCATCAACTGAGCAGCCAACTCGCCAGGATCAGTATCCGCTGTTTATGAAGCCGGATCAGAAGATCTCTGTTCAGGATGTGGCGAATGTGCTTGGTGCTACCTACAAAGGCACTCAACTAGAAGCGAATGGCGAGCGTCCGATGCGCGTCGAGCGCCAGTTGGAATCACATATTATCCAGCTACGCCAAGACATGCCGAAGGAGCTGCAAGGCCTGATTTGGCAGAGTTTTGGGGTATTACCTGAGTCGGTACTTGTTCCGTTGTACTCCAGCCTGCAGGATTACCCGACACCGTACCAGACAGGAAGCGATACTTACTCAGATCAGTCTGCTTACTGGCAGTTCCGCAGTCTGACAGCGCTGGCTTCTGCGGCACCGGATAAGTACCTGCCGATGCTCAAAGCTACCTGGGATAAGGAAGAAACCAAGCTGTACCAGCAGGTGAGCAGTTTGGATATGACGCTAAAATCTTTGTACCAATCAGATAAGCAAGCTGCGTTGAATATGGCGTCTGACTATTCTTACGGTCAGTTGCAGCGTACCTTGTCGATGGCGACAGAAATTCGCTACAAGATGATGACAGATCTGACCAAGAGTACCGAGAAGAAATACTCTGAAGAAGAGTTTAAAAAGATCATGAGCTTGTAATATAGATCTGGCTATTACATGGCCCTCAGTGAGCTATTTACTGAGGGCTTTTTTCTGTCTTTTTTACTGTGGCAGAGTGAGTTTTGTGCACGCAAAGGAATGGTTGATCAAAAGCTGTGCGGTTGGTTGATTGAAGGGTTTACACAGCCCAAAAGCTACCGTATCATTCGCCGCACTTACGGAGAGATGGCTGAGTGGTTGAAAGCACCGGTCTTGAAAACCGGCATACGTTTGTAGCGTATCTAGGGTTCAAATCCCTATCTCTCCGCCACATTCAAAAAAACCGCTGAACTATCAGCGGTTTTTTTTCGTCTAAATTTTGTGATTCGAGATAGGGTGCAGAACCCTAGAGGGGCGGACGGCCAGTCTTCAGCCGAGCGAAGCAAGACAACGTTGCTAGCCGAAGGCGTGGTAAAGCAACGGCCCGAAGGGCGA
>NZ_JAKRFQ010000734.1 GCF_022347985.1 Photobacterium sp. OFAV2-7 | reverse complement strand
ACAATAATAATAACTGAATTATAGCAATGATTGTTTTAATTCGTATTTGTAATATTTGGTGTTGATTATCACCTGAATGATAAATGCATAAATAGTATTGTACGATAACACAATTAAAGGAATTATTATGAAAAAGTTAGCTCTATTAATTTCAGCTGCACTTGTTTCTACTTCTGCAGCAGCAACAGGTTACTATACTGACAACAAGTCTGACGTTAAAATTAAGAAAAATAGTGACGGTAACAAGGTTTCAGTCTATCAGCAGTCACCTGGAAAGTACAAAGGTAATGACTCTAAAGTTTTGATCACTTATGGTTCAGATGGCAACGATGTAGATGTTTCCCAGTACGGCCATAAGAATAAATCAGGTGTTTATATCTTCGCTAACTCAGACCATAACTATGTAACCGTGGATCAAAAAGGCTACCGTAATAAATCTAAGGTAAACATCGGCTATTATGCGGATTATAATAAAGTTGATGTATACCAGAAAGGTAATTACAACTATTCAATGGTAGATATTAAAGCTGGTGATTGGAATAAAGCGAAAGTTAAGCAGAAAGGTAACTGGAACTATTCTGATATTAACATTATAGGTGAAAATGCTGATTACAACAAAGTTAGTGTTAACCAGTATGGCGATTATTCTAAATCGGTTGTCAATATCAATGACTACTACGGTGGCGGGACGTCTTACAACAAGGTTCACGTAACACAATCTAGTAACGATTACTCGAATGTATACATTGCAGGTGGTTCTTCTTATAACCATGTATACGTTAGTCAGTACTAATACATGAGAGTCATCTTTATTACGGCTCTTTTAATCGCTGCATTCCATGTGAATGCAGCGGCTTTTCCGCCAATAGGTATTACCTGTGAATCGAAGACGGATAGGGTGAGATTGATTCTGAAAAATGAAAGTAGTGATTTTGTTCATATAAGAATCGTATCAAGCACTAACAATGTTATGGTTTCAGGCGGAAGAGGAAATAGCTCGAGTTCGTTAACTCTCAGTAAGTCACAGTTTCCGGTGACACTTGAAACAGGCCATTCGGATCCGTTAGTGATTCAAAGAAACTGTGACATAGAAAATCAAAACGCTTCCTAGGAAGCGTTTTTTGTTTGAATACAGTTAAGTGTCTTTCCATTCAGGGATGAATAAATAGAGCAACCCAGCACAGGCGATAGATGCGAGTATGTCTGTTGACCAGTGCATCCCGAGCCAGATCCTGCTGATGCCAACGCCAGTTGCCCACAGGATCAGAAGGCTTGCAGCCGTTAGTTGGTGCTTTTTCCAGAAGAATCCCCCCCAGAAAACTACGCAGACGGCGGCGAAAATTGTATGTCCTGAAGGTAGCGAGTAGTTAGTTTCACCTTGCCAATGTGATGTACGCCAGTCACTGACATTGGCTGTGGCCAGTTGTACCGCCTTTTCCTTTTCACTGTCAGTTAACTGATAGAATTCATCGGCTGAATGAACGATTCCTAAGCTTTGTAATTGATAGCTATAGGGCCTTGGTATCTCAGTGATATGCTTTAACACTGTTTTGGCAACAAAGCTCAGCACCAGCAATAGAGCGAATTGCATCACCAGCTGGATAGCTGCTTTCCGTGGTAGTTTTGTGAACAACGGGACTAGGCATAGAACACAGACGGTAACCAGAAAGTAGGGGTTGCCAGCTGAGGCTGTGAGCAATGAGAAAGTTCGGCCTGTATAATCCGATACGCTACCTGTCAGCTCGACAGATGAATAGAACATAAGTACGCCAGACATGACGGTGGCGTAAATGAGTAAAGCAATGAAGCCGGGGACTTTTTTGAAAAGAAATGAATTGGTAAGCATTGTAATAAAAGATGATTATTTTGGAATCGCAGTGTATCAGAGGGTAGCGCTAACAAAGTGAAATTTATGTCATTTTGCTATTTTGGGTGGTTGCTAAGTGCATAGCGGCATTTCTTGCCAGATCTACTTGAGCGATCATTAAGTATAAGCATTTTATCAAAGTCAGATTAGTTTAAGCCTACAAAACCATTTGAACTCTAATGAATAGCCATGCAAGGAAATAAACTAGAACGAGATCTCAGAAACGATACTAAAAGGCGGAGTAATTGCCGCTGGCAGTAAAATTTGATTTTTCTTTCATAAAAATAGGAATTTTTTTCTGGTTATATGCTTCGCAAGCTGATAATGTGCCGCCCCTCACAGTAACCGTGAGTATATTATGCATAGCACGACACATAAGGTTGGCGATAAACTGGTTCCAGCTCTAACAATTGGGTTCATCAGTTTGTTCCTGCTTTCTTCTCTCATCGACCTGTCACTCGTTACCAGTGTGATTCAGTCAATGTTTTCTTCAGTGACTTCACATTTTGGGTATGCCTGGCAATGGTTGATGGTTATCAATTTTGCAGTGGCTGTGCTTATCGCTGTTACCCGTTACGGAAAAATTCGTATGGGTAAGCAAGCGAAACCGACCATTGGTACTTTCCGATGGTTGGCAATGATTATGTGCACTTTGCTTGCCGGCGGTGGTGTTTTTTGGTCTGCCGCGGAACCTATCTATCATTTTATAACACCTCCTCCGAGCTTTGATGGAGTAGTGGGTTCTTCTGTGGAAGCGGTACCCCCCGCTTTGAGCCAGAGCTTTCTTCACTGGGGCTTTTTAGCCTGGGCAGTACTGGGCACGCTTG
>NZ_JAKRFQ010000733.1 GCF_022347985.1 Photobacterium sp. OFAV2-7 | reverse complement strand
CTACTTTTCTTTTATGCATATAGGTTATCTTAACGAAAAAGACATGGTGATTGAACGAATCAAAAAGAGGACATGATATGTAAACCATGTCCCCGGTTTAAAACGTAAACTATGTTCGGTTTCTACAATACGCTATGTTTTATCTCGCAGTTCTTGCTTCTCTTACAATTTCTTCCCTTTAACCAACCTGCGTATCCACATCCGTCCAGGGTGCAGGGCATCAAGCACATCATTAGGAAGTGGCAGCGGATCGCCGCAGATCTGTGATGCCAGCAGTTCACCTAGCAAAGGAGCAGAGCTTAATCCGCGAGAGCCTAGACCTATCATTGAGTAGAGGTTCGGATAAGTTGGAACATTCTCTGCGCTGTCTTGTTGTTCTCTTAAATCAGCATATTGTTCGATCAATGTCTCGTAGTTGCAAACATCGCCGACAAACGGCAGGTGGTCACGACTGGCACAGCGAACGCCTACGCGAGCCTGCTTATCAGCCATATCGATGTCGGCTGGCCAGTCAATATCTGGCAGGCAGTCAACTAGCCGCTGCTTGTTGTCGGCATGCTCTTCCTCGCTGAACGTTAGATCGGTACTGCCGCGGCGGTAGCTGGCACCAATGCAGTGACTTTGAGTTGCGGTGTTGGCTGGTGTTAGGTAGCCGTCATAGCAAAGTACCGTTTTTAGTTGCGATAGCGATTCATTGGTGGGGATATGGCTGACCTGCCCCCTGACCGAATAGGCTGGAATGGCCTGGGTTTGCTTAAATTCCGCAAAACGGTGGCCGTTAGCAACAATAACCGCTGCATGTTGGTATTGGTTTTCCGCACTATCAGTGAGTATCCAGCCGGATTGATCATCGTGCTGAGTAAGTTTGCAGATATCAGTCTTGCTTTTGAGTGTCAGGCGGCCACTTTCTTGTGCTAGCTGGAGGAGGGCGCGGGTGAGCTCTTGCGGGTAAAGCCAGCCACCGAGCGGGTAGTTTACGCTGCTATGGCCCGAAGGGACGCCGGTAACTTGTTTGGTCTGCTCGGCATCTAGCTGCCTAATCAGGGTGTCGGGAAAGCCGCCCTCCATCATTTTGCCAAGCTTTTTCTCTGCTGTTTCATTCCAGGCTAGCTGGGTGACACCACACCAGTCATGGGCAAAGGGTTTTTTCTCGGCAGCTTGTTCGACAAACTGGCGGGCATAGAGGAAGGCCGGAGCAAAGAAGCGAGACAACGCATCGTTAGAGCCATTAAGCAGAGGATAGACTGCTCCCTGGCGATTTCCCGAGGCGCCTTCAGCCGGCAGAGGATCGGCACAATATAAGGTAACGTCCATTCCACGGCGAACCAGCGATAATGCCGCGGTTGCCGAGCCGACACCGCCACCGATAATGGCAATATCACGGGTATGTTCAGCGCTGGTGCGTGCATACCAAGGCTTATAGTTCGCCTGGTGCTGACGTTTGGTCAGCGTACCTGCCAGCATTTCCCGTTTTGTGCCGAAGCCTTTCACTTTGCTCATCTCGAAACCGGCCTCGTTCAAGCCGCGGCGAACAAAGCCTGCTGCGGTGAATGTCGCGGTACTGCAGCCAACGCGCGCCAGCTTGGCCATGCCGTCAAACAGGTTCTGATTCCACATCTCCGGGTTTTTGCTCGGCGCAAAACCATCTAAGAACCAGGCATCCACGATACCGTCATCATTGGTCCATACTTGAGGCATACACTCTTTGATATCGCCAAACCATAAGTCGAGGGTGATCATGCCGTCTTCCAGCACAATACGCTGGCAATCGGCAACGGCTGGTGGGTAATGCGCATGGAGCTGTTCGGCCAGTTCGGCCAGCTCGGGCCAGGACTGGTGAGCTTTGATCAAATCGGCTTTGGTAACCGGAAACTTTTCGAAACTGATGAAGTGAAGCTCTTTGGTGGCTGCATCCGGGTGAGCCTTGCGAAAGGCTTTGAACCATTGCCAGACAGCCAGGAAGTTGAGCCCGGTACCAAATCCGGTCTCGGCCACGACAAAGCGGCGGCGGTTGAAGGTTTCCCAGCGCTCGGGTAAGCCATTTTGTTTGAGAAAAACATAGCGTGTTTCTTCCAACCCATTGGTATTGGAGAAATAAACATCGTCAAAGTCATTGGATACCGGGGTACCGGACTCGTTCCAGTCAAGAATGGCATTTTCAATGCGCTTGTTAGACAACTCAGACAAAGGAAACCTCATGTAAATGGTGTAACAGATATCGTGATGGTCTGAATCTGATTGGCTAAGCTACAGAAACAGAAGCACTAACGATTAAATAAAGTGAAATTGACGGGGATTGTACCTGATAGTAGGGAAAGCTGACCACTTTCTGTGAATAAACCCGTTATTATCATCAGCGTTAAATGACAGTAGGAATTCATCATGAAACGAGCCGTAATTACAGGCATGGGTATCGTATCCAGCATTGGTAACAATGTTAAAGAAGTGCTGGAGTCTTTGAAAACGGGTAAATCCGGTATCAACTTCTCTGAACAGTTCGCAGAAATGAAGCTGCGAAGCAATGTTTGGGGCGACTTAAAGATGACCCCGTCTGAGCATATCGACCGTAAAAAAATGCGTTTCATGGGCGATGCAGCAGCATTTGCGTATTTGTCTATGGAGCAGGCAATTGAAGACGCCGGCCTGACTGAAGAACAAGTTTCCAATGACCGTACTGGCTTAGTGGCGGGTTCGGG
>NZ_JAKRFQ010000732.1 GCF_022347985.1 Photobacterium sp. OFAV2-7 | reverse complement strand
TCTGATGTCTGGCGAGTATGTACCACACGGCGAAATCACCGGTATCGAGCTGACTCAGCGTGCGCTTAGCTCGCAGGTCGGAAGCTGGGGCTCGGTCTTTATTGCTGTTGCGATCTTTTTCTTTGCTTTCACCTCGTTGGTTGCTAACTACTCCTATGCTGAAACCAACCTGATCTTCCTCGAGCATAACCATAAAGCGGGCCTGACGGTATTTAGGATTGTGGTACTGGGGATGGTGATGTTTGGTGCCGTGGCAGATCTTCCGACCGTGTGGGCGATGGCCGATGTCTCGATGGGGATGATGGCGATCATCAACCTGATTGCCATAGTGCTGTTGTCGGGCACCGTGGTGAAGCTGGCCCGGGATTACAACAAGCAGCTGTCGCTGGGGAAAGTGCCGACGTTCGATAGCAACGACTATCCGGAGCTGCATGCCCAGTTGGAAGAAGGGATTTGGGATCAGTCTGACAAGCGTTGATTGGTCCTGCCTATCAGAAAAATAACCACAGCCACGCGACTATCGCGTGGTTTTTTTTTGCATCAGTGTTAATCTTTCGTGCAGTTAGCCTTAATGGGAATAAAGCCTTATGTTAATTGTGGTTTCTCCAGCAAAAACACTTGATTACGAATCGCCTCTGGCAACACAGACCTACACCCAGCCAGAGCTGACCGAGCACGCAGCAGAGCTTATCGAGGTGTGTCGGGAACTGACACCGATGGACATTGCCAGTCTGATGAAGGTCAGTGACAAAATCGCCGGGTTGAATGCGGCTCGTTTTGCTGAGTGGCAGCCGGAGTTTACGACCGAGAATGCGCGTCAGGCTATCCTGGCGTTCAAAGGCGACGTCTATACCGGACTGGCAGCAGAAAACCTGACTGAAGAAGGCTTTACCTATGCCCAGCAGCACCTTCGCATGCTATCAGGTTTGTATGGGGTGCTGCGCCCGCTGGATTTGATGCAGCCGTATCGCCTGGAAATGGGGACCAAGCTGGCCAACCCTCGTGGTACCAACTTGTATCAGTTCTGGGGCGATATCATTACCGATAAGCTCAATGCAGCACTGGCTGAGCAGGGCGACAAAATACTGGTTAACCTGGCCTCGAATGAGTATTTTAAATCGGTAAAACCAAAGAAGCTGGATGCCCAGTTGATCACCCCAGTATTCAAGGACTGTAAGAATGGCAATTACAAGGTGATCAGTTTCTATGCCAAGAAAGCCCGCGGAATGATGGCTCGTTATATCATTGATAATAAGATCAGCTCGGTGGAAGACCTGAAGCAGTTTGATGTAGCGGGGTATTATTTTGTGCCGGCGGAATCGACAGACAAAGAGCTAGTCTTCAAGCGCGAGGAGCAGTAGCGAGTAGCCTCGATGACTCGCCTGATAAAGCAAAGGCAGGGAATTTCCTGCCTTTTTTGTATCTATCTGGCTTATTTGCTGTCTGGCTTTGCCGCTTTCTTTTTCTTCTTGGCCACTTTCTTCTGTTTGGCAGCCTTGAGCTTCTTGTCGACTTTGACCTTTTTCTTCTTCACCGTTTTCGCTTTTTTGCTAACAGGGCGTAATCCGCTGATAAATCGCTCCGGCACTTCTTCTTTCATGTAACGGCCGACACGCTCGATCATTGGCTGATCGTGTGCTTCGATAAGCGAAATGGCATTGCCTTTCTTGCCTGCGCGGGCTGTACGGCCGATACGGTGCAAATAGACGTCGGCGGTGCGAGGCATGTCGAAGTTGATCACATGGCTGACATCCGGCAGGTCAATACCACGGGCAGCAACGTCGGTTGCCAGCAGGACGTTGACTTCGCCGTCGCGGAAACGGGCAATGGCATTGTTGCGCGCGGCCTGTGCCATCTCGCCCTGGATCCAGCAGCACTTAATGTTCATTGCGGACAGCTGATCACGCAATACAGCCAGGCGCTCACGGGTTTTGATGAACACGATACTGCGCTCTGCCTGCTCGTTGAGGATATGTTCCAGCAGGGCCAGCTTGTGAGGCATATCATCACAGCGCAGGTAGAGCTGGTGAATTTTCTTGCGCTCGCGGCGCGACGGCTCAGCGTTGACCTCCTCAGGATCGGTCAGGATCGTGGTCGAGAACTCGCGTACGCCCTTGCCTTCCAGTGTGGCCGAGAATAACAGGCTCTGGCGACGCCAGCGGCATTCATTGTTGATGCGCTCGACGACTTTGCCGAAGCCCATATCCAGCATTCGGTCAGCTTCGTCCAGGATCAGGCATTCAATCGCCCGGCAATCAAAGCGTTCGGCCTCGATGTATTCCATCAGGCGCCCCGGTGTGGCGACCACGATGTCCTGAGTTTTGCCTAGCAGCTCCGCATGCTCGTCGTAGGAGATACCGCCGGTGATGGTGAAGATTTTCTGGTTGGTATATTTCGCCAGGGCACGGGCCTGATCGGCTACCTGGATCGCCAGCTCTCGGGTCGGGGTTAGTACCAGCACACGGGCAGGTCCCGGCTTTTTGCGCGGGAAGTCCTGAAGATGCTGAAGCATAGGCAGAAGAAAGGCGGCAGTTTTTCCGGTACCGGTCGGAGCGGAAGCAAGAACGTCTCTACCGTCCAGGGCATGAGGGATGGCCTGGGCTTGAACTACGGTCGGACGGTTATAGCCGATTTCTTCAATCGCTGTTAATAGCTCGCTATCTAACTCTAATTCGGTAAAGTCTCTCACCAGTCATCTCTCCT
>NZ_JAKRFQ010000076.1 GCF_022347985.1 Photobacterium sp. OFAV2-7 | reverse complement strand
TAGTGATAAACATTTAGGCTGTTGCTGGTTTACTGGTATCAATCTCTCCGACAGTCGCGTTCTGGGCTTCATCGTGTTTGGTACGCAGTTTTTCGGCGATGTCTTTTTGCACTTCGCGGGTAATAGGGAAGGCTATTGCCAGAATCACCGCAGGAATGCCGAACAGAACCGGAATGGTGATGCCAAGGTGCTGGATGCCCAATACCGCCTCGGCAGTTTGATCCTGGTTCGGGATATAGCCGTAGGCATCAAGCATCAGGCCCGGAATGACCCCACCGACGGCGAAACCCACTTTCCAGAAGAAGCCAATAATAGCGGTTGAAATGCCGTCAAGGCGAAGGCCCGTTTTGAGTTCACCATACTCGATGGTATCGGGAACGAATGACCAGATGGTACCGGTACTGAAACCGCTGAAGATACTGCAAACGAAGCTGATAGCGATGATCAGTTCGATATCCATCGTCAGATAGCTCAGAAAGCGCAGTGACCCGACACCAAACCCAATGGCAAACAGCCACTTTTTGTCGAAGCGGTCGATTAACTTGCGGACAATGATGATACCGATAACAATCCCGCCCATCTGTGAGAGCATCAAGCTGGTCAGGCTGGATGTGTCGTTGAGGTAGTATTTGAACACATACATCCCGGAACTGTTGCCGATGGCCATCTGGGCAAATAGCACAAACATCAGCATCGCGATGATCAGGAAGGGTTTGTTCTGGCGAAGGTAGCCCAGCACGCCTTTGATACTGATCTTCGGTGCAGAGTCGGCTGAGGTGACTTCAGCCAGATTGATACGCTCCTTTGTCGCCAGGCCGCTGATCAGCCACAACACTAGAGAAATGCCACCGGCGACGACGGCAATGCCGAAGTATGGGTTTTCTGCGGTTGAGTTCTCCAGTACTGTCGGCACGATAGCCAGGCCGACTATCCCAATGAATGACAGTGCCTGACGCAGCGCCAATAGTTTCGCTCGTTCCGTGGTATTGGTGGAGAGCGCTGTGATCATCGACAGGTAAGGCAGGTTGACAGCGGTATAGGCCATTCCAAAGCCAATGTAGGTTACATAGGCATAGATCAGCTTGGACGTTTCTGTCATATCATCAAAAGGGATGGTAAACATGGCAATGAAAAAGACAGCACAAGGCACACCAGAGAAAATGACCCATGGGCGAAAACGGCCCCATCGAGTATTGGTCTTATCGACGATGGTACCGATGATAGGATCGTTGATGGCATCCCACACCCGGGCAACTAAAAATAACGTTGATGCGGCAAGAGGCGAAATACCGAAGATATCGGTGTAGTAAATCAGTAGAAAAGCGGCGGCTAGCTGGTAGGTAATGTTGTTACTGATATCCCCGGCGCAGTATGTCAGCGACTGCCCTGTCGAGAGAGGTTTTAGCTGGTTAGACATAGTGTACTCACGTTAATTCAAATCAGTGTAATTCATGTCCCCGAGTCTCATGAAGCACTGCGAAACCGGGGAGCGCATGTATCTATAAGTTTTTTTCTGAATTAATCGTGCGCGTGACTGATAATCTCGACAATTACGATATTTCACAACAACTGTCTGCTTTTTGTTTTGTGTGTCTTGGCTCTCGTTTGCAAGGGAAAACAATGTGCTGACCAGTGTGGGCCTGCGTCATCGCTTAAATGGCCAATGCATCCCACAGCAGCTGCGGCAGAGCATCGGGGAAATGTGGAGTGGGGCCGATAAAAAAGCCAGCCCGAAGGCTGACTTGAATGAGTTAGTAGCTAAGTGCTTGCCCAATCGCTCGGCCATAATGGTCGATAGCTGCCAGCGAGACTGAGTTGACCTGTTTCAGCGTCTTGCTGCTGGCTTCCTGTTCGCCTTCGTTGATAGATACGCGGGTTGAGCCGGCATTACCTTCTTCGAACACCCAAAGGTCAAGATCAGTAACCAGTGTCGACTCGCGTGACCAGCGGACATAGAAATTGCCCTCATCCGTAACCAGCGCTTCCTGCTTGGCCAGATACGGCTGCATTTCTGCCTTGGTGCTCATGCCTTTGCTGATATTGACTGTCTCCTCAGTCAGCTTGGTGGTGCCGTTGTAGTAGGTCACGGTATAGGCTGAATTATCGCCAACGGTAACGCCATCTTTCACCGGCACGCCGTGGATGATAAGGCTGGTTCCTGGCATTTTGCTGGATGCCAGGTGACAGCCGGTGATCTTTGTTGCGTCGTCACGGCTGACCTGTTTGTAAATCTTATCGATTTCGACCGGCTTCTCCAGTCCCGGTCCGTCAAACACAATCTTGGTGGCGGAGGTATGCGCAGAAAGATCGGCAAGCTTCGGTGTACCTTCAAACCAGGAATAGTTTGACTCGGTGACCTTCTCACAGACGCTGACATCGGCGAAGGCATCGATTTCAACCGCCCATGACATAGTTTGATTGTAATAGCTTAGCTTGAGCATCGTCGTGATGTTAAACGGCAGGTCGTCCGTACGGCCAAGGAACTTGTACTCGCCGTTGCTGTCTTTCCTGAACCAGGCCCGGTTGCGGCCTCCGCTGGCAAACGGCGAATCTTCATAGCGCTCGGAGTAGGAGACCAGCGCCCGACCTTGCGCGTCGATGCTGACCAGTGAGAAATTTTTGAAGCGATCCATCGCCGCGTTTTCATTTGGCAGTATCTTTTCCTTTTGGGCAAACATCCCTGACTTGTCGACGCCAAACCAGTGTGCATCGTCATGGATAAAGGTGTTGTAGGTTTGCTGGGTATTCGCCACGGTCATGCCCTCGAGCAGGCGGTCGGCGCTAGTGATAATGCTGAGGTCGTCCTTGGCTTTTTCCACTGTCATATCGGACGGCAGCAGCGTCTTGTTATTCCAGTTTTCGTCATAGGACAGGGTGACCGAGTAGTCAGTATTTGCCCGGTAGGTCATGGTTGCCGATGTCGCACCGAACTCGACCTGGATAAGGTCTAACACTGCATCAATGTTCTGGTTGTTGGTCTCAAAAGCCGAGCTGAGCAGGTCGAAGTCGCTGCTGACATTGGCCGCTTCCAGCAGCACGCTCAGTACCTGTTTGATCTCGTCTTGTGCCTCTCTGGCTTTGTCGATGGTCAGGCTGTGCTTGTAAGTGGCAAAGTCGGCAAAAGCAACCTTGGCGTCGACACCCGTCATCCGCGAGATCAACAGCTGAGTCAGGGGAGTGACGTTAACCACACCGGATTGCTTGTTGCCTTCAATAAGCATGGAATAGACATCGACACTTTTATCGCCTGAGGCACCTGTCGCATAGAGCAGGGCAGGAGCCTGCGTCTGGGCGTAATCTAACTCAAACTGACCGCTTTTGTTGGCGTCGAGTTTGGTGATATCGCCGTTCGATTCCAGTACGGTGATTTCGCCGTAAATCGGTGCGCCCGTGGCCGCCGTTCCTTTGATTTTGCTCGGCGGCGGAGTAGGTGTCGGTGTGGATGATGAGTCGCTGCTGTTACAACCACCAAGGAGGATGGCTGCAATCGCTGTACATACTGCTTTTTTATTGTACATCTTTGCTATATTTCTCTTGCGTATTGTGAGGGATATTACACAAGAGATTATATAGCGGTCAGTGTGTGTTATAAAGTGCGGTGGAAGGCATAATTTGTCAGATGCAATTGATTAATAAATATCTATAGTCATGTTGTTATTTTTATTGATTTGATTAATGTTTTCTATCGCCAGGCCCAGCAAGTCATGGGCGATATGTGTGTTGTTTCTGATGTTTTTCTCTTTGTTTTCCAAGTGTCTTATTCTCTTTTAAATATAAAACATGATTTTTGTGATCAGTAGTCAATATTGGGTTGTTGAAATGTTAAATGACTTTCTTATACGCCGAATACCGAAAAATAATGGGCAGTGATTTGTATTATTGCTGTTGAACATCAGATATCGAAGATATGACCGCTATGAAAAAGAGACAATTTATCACCCTACTTTTTAATGCCAACAAGGTTTACGACCGCCAGATCATCGAGGGGGTAGGCGAGTATCTCCAGGCCTCGCAGGCCGAGTGGGATATCTTTATCGAGGAAGACTTCAGGACCCGTAAATCCAACATAGCGAAATGTTTAGGTGATGGTGTTATTGCTGATTTTGATGATCCGGAGATACGGGAATTACTGAAAGATGTCGATATTCCTGTCGTCGCTGTTGGCGGTTCATACAAGGACAAAAGCCGCTACCCCGACGTGCCGTATGTCGGGACAGATAACTATTCATTGGTAAAGGCTGCATTCGATCACCTTAAGGGAAAGGGGTTGGAGCAATTTGCATTTTACGGTTTGCCTGACGATGACAGTGCGCTGTGGTCTAAGGAGCGCGAGCATGCTTTTACAGCAATCACCCGTGAGCAGGGGTACCGCTCCTCGGTTTATACCGACGGCAAGATGCTGCCAGAAAGTTGGCAATATGATATCAACCGCCTGACCGACTGGGTGCAGAGGCTGCCGACGCCGGTTGGAATTATTGCCGCCACCGACTCCCGGGCCCGGCATCTGCTGCAGGTGTGTGAGCGCATCAATTTGATGGTACCGGACCAGGTATCGATAATCGGTATCGACAACGAGGAGGTGGCCAGGTACCTGACCCGGGTGTCGTTGAGTTCGGTGTGTCAGGGCTGCAAGGAAATTGGCCACGCCGCCGCCCGTCGCCTTGCCCGTTTGCTTAATGGTGAAACACTGCATCAGCCCCGCATCCTGGTCCCGGCCGTTGGGGTGGTGGAGCGCCAGAGTACCGACTACCAGGCGATCAGAGACCCATATGTCTCACAGGCAATGCACTTTATTCGTCAGAATGTCTCCAAATACATCAAGGTCTACCATGTACTCGATCATCTCGGCATATCACGGACCAATATTGAAGCCAGGTTCAAAGAGCAGCTTGGGACGACGGTCCATACCGAAATTCACAATGCCCGCTTGAATAAGGCGTTGAGTTTGCTCGGCTCGACAGAGCTGCCTATCAATGAAATATCAACGGCCTGCGGTTATCCATCGCTGCAATATATGTATTCGGTGATCAAGAAAAACACCGGCTTTACGCCCAGGGAATACCGGGATGGCCATGCTCATAGCTGATAGAAGTCAGGGGCGTACCGCGCACCAGAACGTTGAAAACGCGACCCTAGACACAAAAGATATATCTATAAATCGAGAAGTGAAATATCTCAATTGTGAGCCGCTAGAGAAAGGAAGAGCATAGCCTCACAAAACGATAATCTGTTGGAGTGAGATGTGAACAACTATTTTGGCAATATTGAGAAAATTAAATTTGAAGGCAAAGCGTCGACGAACCCGCTTGCCTTTAAAGCCTATGATGCCGACCGTATTATCCTCGGTAAGACCATGGCTGAGCACCTGCGTTTTGCGGCCTGCTACTGGCATAACTTTTGTTGGGAAGGGACAGATCCGTTTGGTTTGGCTACCTACGATCGCAAGTGGCTAAAAGGCGGCTCGCCGATGGAAATCGCGCGGATGAAAGCGGATGCGGCCTTTGAGTTTTTTGCCAAGCTGGGCGTTCCTTTCTATTGTTTCCACGATACGGACGTCGCACCGGAAGGGGCCAACCTGAAAGAGTATGTAAACAACTTTGCCGAGATGGTTGATGTACTGGAGCAGAAGCAGGCAGAAACCGGCGTCAGGCTATTATGGGGGACGGCGAATGCTTTCTCCAACCCGCGTTATATGTCCGGCGCGGCATCGAATCCGAATCCGGAGATCTTTGCCTATGCGGCAACCCAGGTATTCAATGCGATGGCGGCAACAAAGCGCCTTGGTGGTGAAAACTATGTGCTTTGGGGCGGCCGGGAAGGCTATGAAACCTTGCTGAACACGGACCTGCGTCAGGAGCGCGAGCAGCTGGGTCGTTTCATGCAGATGGTGGTCGAACATAAATACAAGCTGGGCTTTAACGGTACGATCCTGATCGAGCCAAAACCGCAGGAGCCGACGAAGCACCAGTACGATTATGACACGGCAACGGTGTATGGCTTCCTCAAGCAGTTTGGCCTGGAAAATGAAATCAAGGTCAACATCGAGGCGAACCATGCCACGCTGTCGGGCCACAGCTTCCAGCATGAAGTGGCAACGGCAACCTCGCTCGGCCTGTTTGGCTCTATTGATGCCAACCGCGGCGATGCTCAGCTGGGTTGGGATACCGATCAGTTCCCGAACAGCGTCGAAGAAAATGCCCTGGTGATGTATGAAATCCTCAAGGCCGGCGGCTTCACAACCGGCGGTTTCAACTTCGATACCAAGCTGCGTCGCCAGTCTATTGATAATGCTGATCTCTTCCACGGCCATATCGGCGGGATGGATACCATGGCGCTGGCACTGGAGCGTGCAGCTATGATGATTGAAAACGATGTCCTGGCACATAATGTGGCTGATCGCTATGCCGGCTGGAGCGGCGAGTTGGGTAGCAAGATCATGCGTGGTGATTTTAGCCTGGAATCGCTGGCTCAGCATGCAGTCGAGAGCAACATCAATCCGAAAGCGGTATCAGGTCAGCAGGAGCTGTTGGAGAATATCGTCAACGGTATTATTTTCAAATAAGCCAGTTGCTTGATTACACAATAAAAGCAGGCCTAGGCCTGCTTTTTAGATCTTGCTTTGGGAAAATGCTCATGCAACCAAAAGTCTCAAAATTTAAGTTAAAATCATCAACTGTGATACTTAATGAAAGGCTGTGATCTCTCAGGGGGAATACACTGATCTCGAACTAAGATCAGGAGTATAACCATGAAAGCATTTACTACATCCGTATTAGCCCTGGGCATACTTGTTGCAGGCTCGGTACACGCATTTGAGCTAAGCAGTAAAGATATTCAGGAAGGTCATCCAATGGCGAAGACCTTTGAATACGCAGGGTGGGGGTGTAACGGCAGTAATCTGTCGCCTCAACTCATGTGGAAAGACGCACCTGTCGGCACAAAAAGTTTTGCGATAACGGTATACGATCCGGATGCGCCAACCGGCAGTGGTTTTTGGCACTGGGTGGCGTTTAACATTCCGCTATCAGTGGCTGAATTACCGCGAGGAGCAGACATCGAAAAGCTTGGGGGGACAAATTCGCGCATCGATTACGGCACGGTTGGCTTTGGTGGTGCATGCCCGCCGGAACAAGACGGGATGCACCGTTATCAGTTTACTGTGTGGGCATTGCCTACAGACAAGTTAGACTTGGATGCGAGCACGCCGGCGGCAGTGGTGGGGTTTACTTTGAATACTATGGCACTAGGTAAAGCCAAATTAACCGCAACCTATACGAGATAAGTCAGGTACGAGCAAACTAGCAATGGGGGAGTGATGGGCCACCAATATCAGGTCACTATATTCAGGGCTGAGCAGCTGCAAAGGTTGCGTAATGTGAGGATTCACTCCCCAAGTATTATTCAGATTATTTCCGGCAGTAAGCGTTTATATTGGAAAGAATCTGCGGTTGAGTTTTCACACTCACAACTATTATTGTGTGAAGCGTCAGCGTCACTTAGTTTTGAAAACCTGCCGCAAAAGGGACGCTTTGTGTCCCGTGTATTCAGCTTTCATTGTTCACCTGATGGATCCATGCTTGAGATGAGCGTAGAAAGGGCGTTCGATAATGACGTACCAACGATTGATGCTGATAATACTTTAAAAGATATCTTGAATGCGCTGTCCTCGTTTGACTTGGGGGGGATGAGCAAAGAGACGCAAACCTTCTGGTTGATGGGGCTATACCAGCAACTGGCCGAGCAAGGGTTGCTACATCGATTGTTTCCCAGCGAAAAGGTAACATTCAGTCAGACCTTGAGCCATTATCTTTCCCGCTCGCCGGGTGAAGCGCATCCGCTGCAGTCTGTTGCTGAGCGCTTTGCAATGAGTAAAGCGACCTTAATACGTAAATTGAAACAGGAAGGGACGCAGTATCGCGAGCTGTTGGCAGACGTTCGGCTCAATCACGCCCTCCATCTCATGCAAAATGGCTGCTGTAACGTCACTATGCTGTCTCAGTTGTGTGGCTATCAGTCCGAAGGGCGATTTAGCCAACGGTTCAAGCGTAAGTTTGGCCTAACGCCCAGTGCCTATATGAAGACCATATATTCCCGCCCTCAACCATGAATGCGGTTTACTGGGCAGGCTTTATTATGAGTGAGCTACCATCCAAGTAATATTAAGGCAAATTGAATTGGCATCGGCTTTGACAGTGAAAATTAGCTTATGATAGCCAGGTTAAGGTGCAAGCCAGTAGGAATATGGCTTTATGTTTGCTGGCAAGGAATTGGACATTTTCGAGTTATATCATTAGCTCCACTTTTTGCCTTCAGGTAAGTTATTGTATTGCAAATTACCAGAACTAGTTGCTGAGGCTGAAAGCTTTTTCTAAATATTTCGAACATGGAAGTTCTTGTCCTCCTATGCTCGCAAACGAAAATAAATTCTATGCTAAAGCCTTGAGACTATGTTTATTTAGCTTATTCTTTCCTTGATTAGCGCCCCGACTATTATTTTCAGCACTGTAAAAAGTATATCTGATGCTAGTAATACTACACTTAACACATTAGCTGAAATGCTGGCCAGACTTATCATTGCGGTAACGATTCCGAATACAGTTCGAATTTCTTAATAACCCAATTTTTAAACGCTAATATACTTTTGCTCCGAATATTATGTTCAGGAACTAACAAATAATAACTCATTCCTTTAGTTGTATGATTCACCGCAGCTGTTTTATAATCAACTAGCCATTGTTGAGCGATTGCATTTTCAACGAGAAGCGAACTAACTAAAGCAATTCCCTGTCCAGCTAAAGCAGCCTGGATTACATGGTGTTCCTGATCAAATTGTCGTACCTTTAATGTTTCGGTAGCACCTAGTTTACCACTTACAAAAGTTTTCCATGAAATTGAAGGCAGTTTGTCGTTATGCCATCTTGTTTCTAATAGGTGAGCGTCGGCTATAGAGTTGATACTTTCAATATAGTTGGGTGTAGCGTACATACCTATTTTTTCAGTAACTAGTTTTGTTGAGTTCTTTTTCGAATCATTATGTACACCATATCTTATAGCTAAATCAATCCTCCTATCTTTTTCAATATCATCAACTTGTTCTCCAGTTTTAACAGCGACTTCAATACCTGGGTGCAGTTTATAAAATTCTTCCAGATTGGGAACTAACCACATTGCTGCAAAAGATGATGTTGTGCTTATGGTGATGATATTTTTGGCATTTGATATTTCATTGATCACATTTGTTAACTGCTGCAAAACGCTATAAGCAGTTTCAGCAAGCAGTTCACCATCCCTAGTTAATTGAACCGCACGAGTTTTTCTTTCGAACAATAATGTACCAAGAGCCTCTTCAAGTGCCTTAATTTGATGTGAAACGGCTGTTGGTGTTACGTGAAGCTCCTCCGCAGCCTTTTTAAAGCTTTTTAGTCTTGCAGCTGCATCAAAAACCTTGATGCTATTCAGAGGCGGTAGTTGCGAGTACATAGCCAAAATCTATAGATAACTTAAATTCACCTATAGGTTAGTATTGATCGTTTGTCTATGCAATGAAAAAGTAACAAAATATATTATGAAAATTCAATGAAACACATGAGGAATAGACATGAAAACCATACTCCACATTGATACTAGTGCTAGAAGAACTGATAACGAGGTTCAAGAATACAATTCAATTTCAAAAACACTTGCAGCTACCTTTATGGATAAATGGATGACAGTGAATAATGAAGATAAAGTTATCTATAGGGATTTGGGGTCAAACCCGCCAGAGTTTATTAGTCAAGATTGGATAGCTGCTGTTTTTACTCCTGATGATAAGAAGACAATTGAGCAAAAACAACTTTTAACTTTGTCTGACACCTTAATCGAAGAGTTGGATCAGGCTGATATTATTCTGATTTCTTCACCAATGTATAACTATGGTATGCCAGCGGTACTTAAAGCATGGTTCGATCAAGTAATACGAATTAATAAGACATTTTCTTTTGATTTGGCAAGAGGCGATTTTCCTTTAGAACCCATAATGTCGGGAAAAACACTTGTTCTTATTTCATCAAGTGGTGAGTTTGGGTTTGAAATTGGTGGAATTAGAGAAAAAATGAATCACCTAGGAACACACATTGAAGTGCTAGGTAGATACCTAGGGGTAGAGAAGTTCTATGAAATTAAATCTGAGTATCAAGAGTTTGGGGATGAAAGACATGAAAAGTCTTTTAAAGATGCTCTCGTCTCTATAGAAGAGCTTGTAACACAGCTTTCATAATTTTCTGTCTAGCCATTAGGAGAAAAGCGATGACTTTACAGCAAATAAAAATCACCCCCGATCCATACGAGGCTTTCAACCTGTCACAAGGTATATAAGTTGGTAATTTACTTTTTATTTCAGGCCAAACCGCAATCAATGAACAAGGGCAGTTGGTAGGAATAAATAATTTTGAAGCACAGGTAGTGTATGCCTTTGAAAACTTATCGAAGGTATTAAAGGCTGGTAATTCAGCACT
>NZ_JAKRFQ010000731.1 GCF_022347985.1 Photobacterium sp. OFAV2-7 | reverse complement strand
CGCATCTTATAAGGTACCGCTATATATTTCGAAGGCTCACAATAAGATAGAAGCGCCATCTATTATTACTTTGATTGATATATTTAAAACAGAAATCGAAAAATATGAGCGGGAGGTATGAACACAAAGGCAAGGTACACGTTATTACCAAGAAGCTTGTAACAGTATCCTCTCACTATCCCCCAAAATACATGCCGCTTACTATTAGCAAGCGGCATAAGGATAGTCGTGTCAATACTGCTCATCAAGCTCCGAATTAACAACTTATCTTTTTCTAAAGTGAGCCACTCTCTTATTCAAAGCTCTGAGGGAAAAGATCTTGCAGCCTGTCTTTTGGCATATGGACAAGATCCATGTCCTTCCACTCTTCCATCGGCGGTACGTCATACTGCTTCTCGAGTTTATGAAGTTCACGTTTGAGGCGCACTACTTCGTCCTTATAAGCCGGATCATCAATCACGTTCTGCATTTCTGACCCATCTTTCTTCAGATCGTAAAGCTCCCATGCATCATCCGGATAGTAGAAATGAATAAGCTTATAGCGGTTGTCACGCACACCGTAATGTCTTGCGACATTATGGAAGCCCGGAGATTCATAATAGTGATAGTACAGGCTACTACGCCAGTTATTCGCCTGGCCTGTTGTCAGTAGATCCACCATTGATTCGCCATCAAGATCTTTCGGGGCGTCAACACCGGCAAACTGCAGGAAGGTCGGTGCGTAATCAATGTTCTGCACCAGTTCATCAACTACAGTACCCGGTTTGATCTTGCCCGGATACTGCATCACCAACGGCGTAGAGAATGATTCTTCGTACATAAAGCGCTTGTCAAAGAAGCCGTGCTCACCCAGGAAGAAACCCTGATCCGAGGTATACACCACCAAAGTGTTGTCAGACAGGCCGTTCTCTTCCAGGTAGTCCAGCACCTCACCGACACTTTCATCGACAGCTTTAACCGTTGCCAGGTAATCCTGCATATAGCGCTGATACTTCCAGACTGCCATTTCTTCCTCAGACCAGTTGGCCTCGTTGGCATTCATGAAATCATTACGTTCCTGATAGGCAGCATCCCATTTTGCTCGCTGCTCGTCAGTCAAACGAGCCAGCAGATGAGGCCAGATATCTTTACGCCATTGCGACTTGCCAACACCTGTTGTCATCTTGAGATCATGCCCTTCCTGGGCATCTCGATAGATGTTCATTTCCTGCTTGCCGGCGGCTACCCTATCCTTGTAATTATCAAAGTAATTGGCCGGAACAGGGAACTCTGTATTGGCATAGAGCTGAGTATGACGAAGTGGCGGCATCCAGTTACGATGCGGTGCTTTATGGTGCATCATCAGCGCAAACGGCTTGCTCTTGTCACGTTGTTCATCCAGCCATTTGATGGTTTTATCGGTGATCAGATCCGTTGTATAGCCCATCTCCATTTTTACACCGTCTTTGGTGATAAAGTCCGGGTTGTAGTACTCACCCTGATCATTGAGGATTTCCCAATGATCAAAGTTAAGTCCTTTCGGAATAAGGTTGATGTGCCACTTTCCGATCACTGCAGTGGTATAGCCCGCTTCATGCAACGCTCGCGGCCAGGTATATTGGCTGCCGTCAAACGACTGTCCGTTATAGTTAAAGCCGTTTTTATGACCGAACTTTCCCGTCAGCATCGCACCGCGACTCGGGCCGCACAACGAGTTGGTAACGAATGAGTTGGCAAAGCGCACCCCGTTTGCAGCAATCCTGTCGATATTGGGTGTCGGTGCCAGTTTGGAGACTTCATGTCCGTAGGCACTCAACGCCTGAACGGCGTGATCATCAGACATAATAAAAATGATATTCGGTCGCTGTGACTCTTGATTGGCGACAGTCTCAGTTGCAGTCCCTGTGTCGGCAGCATGGCAGACTTGCGACATGCCCCCTGCGACCAATAACGGTATTAGTTTCTTTTTCACCACTATTTCCTTAAACAGACTATTAAATTGAAGGCGCTGGTACAGCAGAACTACCCCCCTGTTGCCGCTGCACCAGCTAAAGCACGAAACGAAATTATTGATGATCTACAAGCTTGAATTCGGCCCGCTGTACATCATCAGAAGATGTACCGACATAGACATAGAAATCGCTAGGCTCAACACCCCACTCAAGTCCTGCTCGATAGAAAGCCAAGTCGTCAGCTGTCAGGGTAAACGTCACTGTTTTAGACTCCCCCTTTTCAAAGTACAGCTTCTGGAAACCTTTCAGCTCTTTGACCGGACGTGTTGTTGAACCAACCAGCTGGCGAGTATATAGCTGTACAACCTCTTCTCCGTCATAATCGCCGCTATTGGTCACCTTCACTGACACCTCAAGCTTGCCGTCCTGTGTCAAGGTGTCAGACGACAGCTTGATATCACCGTAGCTAAAATCGGCATAACTCAGCCCATGGCCAAATGGATACAGCGGGGTATTCGGCGAGTCATCGTAACGGGACTTATAGTGCTCCTGACGCTGATTAGGGTTACTCGCGTTATACGGGCGACCGGTATTTTTGTGGTTATAAAACAGTGGCACCTGACCGACTGAACGGGGGAAAGTCATAGGAAGCTTTCCTGACGGTGAGTAATCACCCATCAGTACATCCGCAATTGCAAGCCCTCCCTGCGTTCCCGGATACCAGGCATGCAGAATGGCATCCACGTTTTGATCAGCCCACTGCAGATCATTAGA
>NZ_JAKRFQ010000730.1 GCF_022347985.1 Photobacterium sp. OFAV2-7 | reverse complement strand
CCAGGCGATGCGAAAGGCTCACTCATCAACTGCTGTGGTGATGGAAGCAGAGCAAATCGCGGGAGTGATCACCGACAGGGATATGACCAAGCGAGTTGTGGCGAAAGGCATTGATATCAATCAGCCAGTATCCCAAGTGATGACGGTGTCACCGTACACGATAGAACCTGAAGAGCTTATTTTAAAGGCGGTATCATTAATGATGCAGCATAATATTCGCAGCTTGCCTGTTGTTAGTAATAATAGAGTTCTCGGGTTGTTAACGACGTCTAATCTGGTTCAAAACCACCGGGTACAGGCTATTTTTTTGATAGAGAAAATCAAAGATGCCGACAGCATTGAAATATTATCTCGGTTAACCCCTGAACGTCAGGCTATTTTTGAAGCGCTGGTGGAAGGCAAGGTGAGATCGGAGATTATTGGCCAGGTGATGGCAATGATTATGGATGCCTATAATCGCCGCTTGATTCTGTTAGCCGAAGAAAAACTGGGACCACCACCTTGTGAGTATGCCTGGGTGGTTGCAGGTTCGCACGCAAGAAATGAAGTACATATGCTATCAGATCAGGATAATGCCATTATTCTTTCCGATACGGCGACGGCAAGTGACAGAATGTACTTTAACCACCTGGCTATGTATGTTTGCAATGGGCTAGACGCATGTGGGTATCCTCTGTGTACAGGAAAATACATGGCCGCTTCTCCAAAATGGTGTCAGCCATTAAGAATATGGAAGGAGTACTATCGCAAATGGGTAGCTAATCCTGAATACGACATGTTGCTCAATGCCATTGTATTTATGGAGGTTCGCGTAATTTACGGTGAAACGGAACTTTCTAACCAGCTGCAAGCATATTTACATCAGCAGATAGCGACGAATGGGTCGTTTATTGGTTCCTTAGTAAGGGGGACGATATCAGTTAACCCGCCTTTGAGTATTTTCAATAATCTGGTCGTAGAGAAAAGCGGAGATAACAGTAATACGCTCAATATTAAGAAATATGCGATCAACCTGATCGTTGATCTTGCAAGGATTTATAGCTTGTCAGAAGGTTGTCAGTTAACAGGTACTGAAGAGCGGCTTCGTTTTGTGTTTGAAAGGCAACTTATTGCCGAAGATAGCTTACAAGACATTATTGGTGCATACCGCTTTATTACCCAGGTACGCTTTACTCACCAGTTTGAAGCCCTGAAGCAAGGAAAAGAACCTAACAATCATATTGCACCAGATGCATTTGGTAGTTTTGAACGCAAACATCTGAAGGATGCATTTAGAATAATTTCTAATTTTCAAGATCTTGCCAAATTACGGTTTAATGGGGAGTAAGAATATTGGAAAAACTCCTGCGTTACTTTAATCCCTTGAGTTCCATCGAGCGAGAACGCGAAAAAAGACTCAGACAGGGCGGTTTGCCCGAGCATTTATCGGCATTACTTACTAAGCCATTTCCAGAGCATGGTGCCAACCTCAACGATCTTGAATACTTAGTGCTGGACTTTGAAACAACTGGGTTTGAACCTGAAACTGATGATATTCTGAGTGTTGGCTACCTGTGTATCAAGAACTCAAAGCTGGATATGAATTCGGCAGTACATACCTATATCCAGGGGGCTGAAGGCGTTAAGGCCGAAACGGCAGTTATCAACCATATCGTTCCGCAAATGTTGGACAATGGGCGGCCGCTCGATGATGTTATGATGCAGTTGTTCCAATGTATGAAAGGTAAAATCTTAATTGCACATGGCTCGACAATAGAAAAACGATTCATTGATCACTATTTGTTTACTCGTTATAAAATAAAACCACTTCCTCTTCTCTGGATCGATACGCTGTTATTGGAAAAATCGTTAACAATTAACAAGAACTACCAAAAGAGTGGAGATTACCGGTTAGCCTCCGTGAGAGCACGACATGGACTGCCCGAGTACTCAAACCATGGGGCGCTTATAGATGCCGTTGCCACTGGTGAGCTTTTCTTTGCTTTAATCAGCCTTATTTTTTCTCATTCGCTTCCTCGCTTGGGGAGCCTTTATCATTACAAATAACTAACCTGAAGTGTAATGAGATCTTGAATCATTTAATGGGGTGGTATCGTTTTCATTATAATGTGATTTTCTCCATGTTTACCAAGGTCGCAATGAGTGATTTGACAAAATGTTAGTCAAGTATACTCTATTGTAGGTTGCGCTCCCATTGGTAATTACAGGTTTGATTTGATTCAGGACTGAAAAGTGACAACAAAGTTGTAAACGTTTCCACAATTAATGCGTAGGTCACAGTTTCTAAGCAAGTTTTAGTAGATTATAACTGCAGTAAAATTAACAACTTTGAAGTAAGGTTTATGACGTCTGACTCTGCGATTACACTGAAAACAAAACTCTCCTATGGTCTAGGGGCTTTAGGTAAGGATTTCGCCTGCGCACCTATTTATATTTTCTTGATGTTCTATTTTACGGATGTTGCAGGTCTTTCTGCCGCATTCGTAGGTACCATCTTCCTTGCTGCTCGTATTATTGATGCTATTACCGATCCTATGATGGGGGTGATCGTCGACAATACCCGTTCTAAATTCGGTAAATTTCGCCCTTGGATAGTTATCGGTACGCTACTGAATGCCATTGTACTTGTTGGTCTTTTTAGTACACATATGTTCGAAGGTACCGCGCTATATATTTATGCAGCGGCTGCATATATTTTGTGGGGACT
>NZ_JAKRFQ010000729.1 GCF_022347985.1 Photobacterium sp. OFAV2-7 | reverse complement strand
CTGTATTAAACATGAAGTAAATTCTAGAAATAGCCACTTCTGTGATATTCATAATATGGAAACGAAAGACGATAATACTTTTTACTATCAAAATCTAAAATTGAAGCATTGTGGTTTGATAAAAAAAATCATATTAACTTCTTTAATATCTTTTCGTATTACGGGGTCTAATAAATGAATTACAATGCCTTAATCGGTTATACTGGATTTGTAGGTAGCACACTATTAAAGCAAACTGACTTTCATAACCTTTATCGTTCGACGAATATAGAATCAATAGAAGGTAAAGAGTTTGATACGATTGTTTGTGCAGGAGCTCCAGCAAAAAAATGGCTTGCGAATAAAGAGCCCGAAGCTGATAGATACTCTATCGAAAAATTAATGAATAGCCTTGCAAAAGTTAAATGTAAGAGATTTGTATTAATCAGTACAATTGATGTATTTAAGTCACCAATAGGTGTTGATGAGTATACAGCTGTTGACGAAAATAACCTTCATCCATATGGGCTTCATCGAAGAGAATTAGAAAAGTTTGTTGAAGCAAATTTTGAAAACTCAATAATTATTAGACTACCTGGTTTAGTCGGCCCTGGTTTAAAAAAGAATATTATTTTTGACTTTTTAAACAATAATAATTTATCGATGGTTGATAGTCGCGGAGAGTTTCAGTTTTATCCGATGGTTAATTTGTGGTCTGACATCAATTGTGCAATTGAATCCGGCAAGCGTATTATTCACTTTACTGTAGAGCCTATAAAGGTAGAAACGATAGCCTCAGAGGCGTTTGGTATTGATTTCATAAATGAGTGCCAAGAAAATCCAGCTAGATATGATGTAAGAACACGATTTTCTGAGATCTTGGAAGGAAAGGGTGATTACCATTACAGTGCAAAAGAATCGCTAACTGTCATTAGATCTTACCGGCAGTCAGAACCATTAGATGAGGATTGCAAGTGAAGCTTTCAATTTCAAATATCGCATGGGATGTTGCGCAAGATGAAGAGGTTGCGGACCTATTAATTGCGAATGGTGTTTCTGCCATTGATATTGCACCGAGTAAATATTTTGATTTAAGTTCATTGCCAAGTGAAGATGAGGTGCTCAAGGTAAAAAGATGGTGGAATAATAAGGGCATCTCCATTATTGGTATGCAATCATTGCTATATGGAACTAAAGGGCTGAATGTATTTGGTTCTAAGGAGTCTCAGTCATCGTTACTGGAGCATTTAGAGAAAGTATGTTCCATTGCGGAGACGTTAGGTGCGGAATTTCTTGTCTTTGGTTCACCAAAGAATAGAGATAGAATGGAACTAACGGATGATCAAGTAAATGTTGTTTCAAATGAGTTATTTTATCAACTCGGAAATATCGCCAGTAATTATGGAGTGACAATTTGTCTTGAACCTAATCCTCGTTGTTATGGAGCGAACTTTATGGTGGATAGTTTTGAGACAGCAAAGGTTGTAGATAGTATTAATCATCCATCTATCAAAATGCAGTTAGATACAGGGGCAATGTGTATAAATGCTGAGCGACCCAATGAGGTCATTCCGTCTATCTCCAAAAAAGTAGGCCATATTCATTTGAGTGAGCCAAATCTTGTTCCGCTAATTGATGAGGATGTATATAAACCTGACCTAAGTGCAGAAATGAATAAGCACTTAAGCAATGAGCATATGACAATAGAAATGCTAACATCTTGTAAGGAAAATGCACTTCACGAAATCGCATCTTCTATAGCCGTTGCTAAGAAACGATTTTTATCGATAAATTGTGGTTTATGAGATGAGCTGGATAATACTAATTCTTGGGATAGTCTCAAATGCTTCCGCTAGTGCTTTAATAAAGATGGCAGTAGAGCCTTCTCGGAAAATGCCTTCGTTTATTGATCCTTGGTCAGTATTCTCTAATTGGCCATTATGCTTAGGTGTAGGATTATATGGTATCGCCTTTGTATTGTATGCTGTTGCATTAAAACAATTGCCATTAAATATTGCCCATCCCATATTGACCAGTGGTTCTATCGCCACTGTTGCTCTTATATCTGTGCTCTTCTTTGGAGAGCAGTTCACGATGGTTAATATGCTTGGAATTGGATTTATTTTTTTAGGAGTAACAATTCTTGCGACGAGCTGATACAGATTACCAAACTAGCGAAGTGGACATTGATAAATATCTGAATTTTGATATTGCTATTATTGGTGGAGGTTTCTTTGGCGTATATATTGCCGAATTCTATGCGTTGATCGGTAAGCGGGTCGCTCTAATCGAAATGAATAATGATCTTATGCAGCGTGCGTCGTATGTTAATCAAGCACGAGTTCATAACGGTTATCATTATCCTCGAAGTATTTTAACCGCTTTACGTTCAAGAATTTCATTTCCACGATTTGTTGACGAATTTCAAGACTGTATTTCCAATGATTTTGAAAAGTACTATATGACTGCAAACCTACTGGGAAAAGTTAGTGCAAATCAGTTTAAGAAATTCTGCGATAGAATTGGCGCTCCATGTGATGTTGCTCCGGAAAAAGTAAGAAAGCTGGTTAACCCAAAGTTGATTGATGCTGTTTTTTCTACAAGAGAGTACGCATTTGATTCCGAAAAGCTAAAGAAAATAATGATTGATCGGATCAGAAATGCGGGTGTTCAAGTCTTCTATGAGCATTCCGTGTCGAAAGTGGAGTATGATGAGAAGCGACAATTACTAGAGC
>NZ_JAKRFQ010000728.1 GCF_022347985.1 Photobacterium sp. OFAV2-7 | reverse complement strand
TTTAAGTTATTAGTGGCTTTTGTTGAAGATACTAAAACAGATGCCGTGCTGGATGCGGCTCGCGAGGCCGGTGCCACCGGCGCTACCGTTATCAACAATGCACGCGGAGAAGGGCTGCACAAGAAGAAAACCTTTTTGGGGCTGAGCCTGGAAGTCCAGCGTGATGTGTTGTTGCTGGTTGTCGAAGAGCATCTGGCACGTTCGATCCTCGAGACCATAGAGCAAGTTGGCGAGTTTGATTCCGGACCCGGTCAGGGGATTGCCGTACAACTTGATATTGAAGATGCGATTGGGGTTGCCCACCAGGTAGAGACATTGACCAAGGTTGTGGAGGAAAAGCTATGAGCGCTGAAAAAGTGGTCAGAGTGAGAGATGTGATGATGAATACCTATGCTATCGTCGAGGGGCTGACTACGGTTGCCGAGGCGGTAGAAATTGCCAAGCAACGTCAGGTCAAGGCGCTGATTGTCAACAAGCGTCATGACGATGATGAGTACGGCATTGTGCTGATGAACGACATCGCCAAGAAAGTGCTGGCCATTAACCGTTCGCCGCAACGAACCAATGTCTATGAAATCATGACCAAGCCAGCGCTGTCGGTGAGTGCTACCATGGACGTTCGTTATTGTGCTCGCCTGTTTGAGCGCTTTGGTATCAGCCGGGCGCCGGTGATTGAGAACGGGCAGGTACTCGGTATGGTGAGCTATAACAATATCGTGTTAAATGGCATGCTGCGGGATGATTAACAGCTTTAGAAATGGGATCTGCCGGTAGCCAACTGTTATTAGTAATGTTGAATAGTTCGGTGTAGTATCTCGGCATTCTGTTCTAGTAAGTTTTGGTAAGTGATTTCCTGATGAAACTGTTTTTTGCCTCTGATATTCATGGCTGCGCTGAAAGCACCAAAACCATGCTGGCTGCGTTTGAGCAAAGCGGTGCCGACCATCTAATCTTGCTTGGTGACGTGCTTAACCACGGCCCGAGAAATGCCCTGCCTGCGGGCTATGCGCCTATTGAGGTTGCCGAGCTGCTGAATCCGTATGCCGACCGAATTACAGCTGTGCGGGGTAACTGCGATAGCGAGGTGGATCAGATGTTGCTCGAGTTTCCGATGATGGCCGATTATAACCTGGTGCTGCTTGCCGATGGTCGTCGCCTGTTTCTGACTCATGGCCATTTGTATAACGGTGAGAAGCATCCACGCCTGCGTGCCGGTGATGTGATTGTCTCCGGCCATACCCATCTGCCGGTAGCTGAGCAGAAAGAAGAACTGTATTTGTTTAACCCTGGCTCTGTCACTATTCCGCGTGGCGAGTACCAGGCTAGCTACGGTCTGCTGGAAAACAATACGCTGAAAGTAGTGAGCTTTGATGGGGCGACGATCTGTTCGGTTGAGCTGAGCTAGTTCCTGATTGTCGATGCATAGATACTTGGCAGAGCGCACAACTTGTGCGCTCTTTTATTATTACTGTTTTTCTTGCGATAACCGCTAACCTTTTGTTGTCCTGACAAAATACTGACACTTTCCTACTAGTGCTCCAGTTACCCGCCTGCCACACTAAAGACAGATAAATATCGGAATAAAAATAAGGTGTTAAGGATGAATAAACAGATATTGGGCATTGTGCTCGGCGGGGTACTGATTGCCCTTGGGTTAGGAAGCTGCGGCTATTTTATCGGCCAGACAATGTATAACGCCAAAGTGGCGATGAACATTGCCGAGGTGAAGGGACTGGCAGAGCAGCGGGTTGAATCTGATATCGCCAATTGGCAGCTGCGCTTTTCTATTAGTTCCAAGAACAAGCAAGATATCCCGGCGCTCTACCAGCAGGCTGAAGCCCAGCAGCAGGAAATCATTGCGATCCTCAAAGCCAATGGTTTTACCGATGATGAAATTGAAATCGGGTTGATTGAATATAAATATTATGAATATCGAGACGACGGCCAGACGGTCGTCGACCAAGATCATGAACTAGAAGGAATGATAAGCCTGGAGACGACGAAAGTCCGTGATGTAGCCACCGTTCGAGGTGAAGTGAACAAGCTGGTTGCCAAGGGTTACAACATTACCAACTATGCGCCGACCTACCGTTTTACCAAGCTTAATGACATCAAGCCAGAGATGCTCAAAGCCGCCACGACCAATGCGCGTATTGCCGCCAATGAGTTTGCTGCCAACGCGGGTGTCGCCGTGGGCGGGATCCGCTCAGCCCGACAGGGGAACTTTTCGATCACGGATGCTGGTGAGGAGTATGGCGATCGGCACAAGATAGAAAAAGATGTGCGTGTCGTGACCCGCATTGAGTTCTATCTGACCGAGTAACGTTTGAGCGTCGCTAAAAGCCGATAAGCAGCTTGAAGCCGATGATAAAGGTCAGTATCTCAAAGCTGCGCTTAATCAGGCTATTGCTTTTCTGGGAGGCTAGGTGGGCACCAAGGTAGCCGCCAAGAAACGAACCAAGAAGCAGTACCGGGATCCAGGGCCAGTAGATGTTGGCACCGGCCACATACATGGTAGCTGCACCAATGCCGTTCCAGAACAGGCCGACACTGACCAGGGTCAGGGCGACGGCTTGCTTGTAGTCGAAGCCGAACCAGCGGATCAGAAACAAGGTCACGAACAACCCTGTCCCTGCGGTGAGCGAGCCGTTTAATATTCCTATCAGGGCCAGCCCGAGACCGCCAATGAGCATTCCTTGCCAGTGGCGGTTGCAGGGGTG
>NZ_JAKRFQ010000727.1 GCF_022347985.1 Photobacterium sp. OFAV2-7 | reverse complement strand
TATATGAAAAATGATTAAAGGTTTTTCAATGTATAATGAAAAATTATTATCTTGTTTTATTGCATTAGCATTAATTACTGGGTGCAGTGAATTAAATGCTAGTGTTATAGAAAAACAACCTAAATCTAATGTTCCATATTTCAGTGAATGGCCAGTAATAAATAGTGCTATAAGCAAAAATGAAAAAATAGAGAGCAAAATATCTCAAATACTGGCAAAAATGACGCTTGAAGAGAAAGTAGGCCAGATGATCCAGCCAAACCTTCTTGAAGTAACGCCAGAAGAGGCAAAGCAGTATAAATTAGGATCACTCCTAAATGGCGGCGGTGCTTGGCCGGGTGGAAACAAATACGCTACAGCAGAAGATTGGGCAAAAGAGTCAGATAAATATTGGCTTGCATTAGAAGAGGCTTATGCCGGCCGCGGATTTAATATTCCGTTCATGTGGGCTACTGATGCCGTTCATGGGCATAATAATGTTTTCCGGGCGACAGTCTTTCCGCATAACATCGGCCTTGGTGCGGCTAATAACCCTGATTTGATCTATGAAATTGGTAAGGTGACGGCTGAAGAAATTGCGGCAACAGGCTTGGACTGGACATTTGCACCTACGGTTGCTTCACCACGTGATTACCGCTGGGGCCGGGTATACGAAGGCTACTCCGAAGATCCGGAAATCATTTACCAATACGCTGGTAAGATGGTTGAAGGTATTCAAGGCGGATCTAAAGGTCTTGCTGGTGAGCGAAATGTAATTTCAAATGTGAAGCACTGGGTTGGTGACGGGGGAACTCTAGGCGGTGTTGACCGTGGTGAAAACCACTATACGGAAGAATACCTGAGAAATATTCATGCCACGGGCTATTTTGCCGGCCTGAATGCTGGTGCGCAGGTGGTAATGTCGTCGTTTAACTCCTGGCACAGTGATGCTAACTATGATCAGGCTAGGAGCGGAAGCTACAACAAGAAACTGCATGGCAGTAAGTACATGATTACCGATGTACTGAAAAATAAAATGGGCTTTGACGGTATTGTGGTTACCGACTGGAACGGCCAGAGCGAGCTGAATGGTTGTACTGCCTCAAATTGTCCTGCTGCTGTCAATTCAGGTAACGACGTGTTTATGGTTACCGCAAATAGCGATTGGAAGGCATTTTATAAAAACCTTATTGATCAGGTTAATAATGGTACAATCCCAATGGCGCGTATTGACGATGCGGTAAGCCGTATCTTGCGGGTTAAACTCCGTGCCAACTTGTGGGACAAACCCATGCCGTCTGAGCGTGAGCTGGCAGGGCAGCAAGAGACTCTGGGTTCAGACGAGCACCGTGCATTAGCTTTCACTCGTAGCCAATAAATCTCGATTGGTTGTTTCCTTTCATTTGTTCTATATAACAACCGCTGTGTCATTAATGGTACTTTTGGCAAAATATAAAGTACTCGATTATATGAGTGATACTATCAATTTTACTATTGCAAAGAATATTGCTGGTGGAAGTCTGTTGTCTGCTATTGGCTATGTTGCTGATGAAGGTTTTATATTCATTGTTTTCCTCGCTATCGCCATGTTGCTCTATTGGGTAGGGCATAAGTTGGTGGTTAAAGCTGCTAATAGCTGCACATCCCCAGCTACCAAAGGTGGTGTATTGCCTTTCAAGCGTATGGCATCTGGTTATCTGTTTTTTTTGCTCGGTTTTGTATTGCTGGCTATGCAAGTGAAGCAGTATGACAATGTCCGGTATGGTGCAGTAAAGAAAAACAGCTATGTTGCCCTTACATCCCTGCTCGATATGGCGAGTGATTTTGACCAAGACGGGTATGGGTATTTTTCGTTCCCTGAAGACGGGGCGATGTTTGACGCCAGGGTTTATCCGGGGGCTGTTGATGTGCCGGGCAACCATGTTGATGAAGATATGCTGCTGGGGGATTTTACCTTAACGGATGTTGATTATGAGTTAGACTACTCAAGGGTTATCCCACAGTTTGATTATGTGTTTTTTGTGGTGTTGGAAAGTACCAGAGGAGACGTTTTAGAGAAAAGAGTTAACAATCATATTGTGGCCCCCAATCTTCTCAAGCTCAGTCGGCAAGGGGCCGTGTTCCCCAATGTCTACTCTCATACCGGTTTTACAGCCGCCTCTTTGAAGGCCATGTTTAATGGCGAGCTAACGGCACATCATCACCAGCAGTCAATTTTTGAAATTCTACAAACAGTCGGCTACCAGGTTAATGTTATTTCAGGTCAGGCTGAGTCTTTTGCCAATATCAGCAAAGAAACCAATATGAATACCACGGCTACGCACTTCTTTGATGCTGCAACTAATATTGAAGATCGAGTGTATGCCAATACTAGCCTGGGTAGCCTGAGGCTCGGCGAGGATGTTGTTGTCAGTGCGGTCAATAAGCGGCTTGACAAAGTTAAAGGTACGAACAAACAGTTCTTTTATATCAATTTTCAAGCGGCGCATTTCCCGTATCATTATGAGGGAATGAAAAACCTCTTGAAGATATCGCCCATTCCTCGAAGCCGAATATCTCCAGCAAACAAGGCTTGGCTTGAAGATACTTATTGGAATGCCGTTGCAGCCGCTGATCATGCGGTGGGACAGTTGATGTTAAAGCTTGAGGAACTGGGCATTTATGACCAGTCACTGATTGTGGTCACGGCTGATCACGGGGAATCATTATTTGATGATGGTGTACTGGGTCACGGCCATAAGATCAATGATCAGCAG
>NZ_JAKRFQ010000075.1 GCF_022347985.1 Photobacterium sp. OFAV2-7 | reverse complement strand
TCGGACGAAGGAAAGTCGTGTCTTAATTGCGCAATAGAAAATTCTTTTTCCCGTTAATGTAGTGCAAGTGCGTATGATTACAATAAAAAAGGGCTTGGATATCCCAATTTCAGGGACTCCTGCCCAGGCGATAAATGATGGTAAGACCATCACACGAGTCGCCTTGCTTGGCGAAGAATATGTTGGTATGCGTCCTACAATGCATATCCGCGTAGGGGATGTAGTGAAAAAAGGCCAGGTTCTTTTTGAAGACAAGAAGAACCCAGGCGTTAAGTTCACTGCACCAGCCAGCGGCAAGGTTGCAGAAATTAACCGTGGTGCGAAGCGTGTTCTACAGTCTGTAGTGATCGATGTAGAAGGCGACGAGCAAGTAACATTCAACCGCTACGATGCAGCTCAGCTAGCTCAACTAGAGCGCAGCAAAGTTATCGAGCAACTTGTTGAGTCAGGTATGTGGACGGCATTGCGTACACGTCCTTTCAGCAAGGTTCCAGCGGTAGATGCGGAAACTCAGGCTATCTTTGTTACCGCTATTGATACCAACCCTCTGGCTGCCAACCCAGAAGTTATCATCAATGAACAAAGCGATGCTTTTGTAGCCGGTCTGACGCTTCTATCTCGTCTGACTAGCGGCAAGGTAATGGTTTGTAAATCTGGTGCTAGCCTGCCTCGCTCGAATGAAGCCAATATCGAAGAACATGTATTCAACGGCCCACACCCTGCTGGTCTTGTTGGTACCCATATCCACACGCTATTTGGTGCAAACCTGGAGAACGTGGCATGGCATATCAACTACCAGGATGTGATCGCATTCGGTAAGCTGTTCCTGACTGGTGAGCTATACACTGATCGCGTTGTTTCTCTTGCTGGCCCTGTTGTAAACAACCCGCGTCTGGTACGTACTCAAATTGGTGCGGCTATCGATCAGATCACCGATTCTGAGCTAATGCCTGGCGAATTGCGTGTCCTTTCAGGCTCAGTACTGAATGGCCTACATGCGATTGGTGCACATGCCTACCTTGGCCGTTATCACCTACAGGTAACTGCACTTCGTGAAGGTCGTGAGAAAGAGCTTCTTGGCTGGATTGCACCAGGTAAGAACAAGTTCTCTGTGACTCGCTCGTTCCTTAGCCAGTTCTTCCCTGGCCAGTTGTTCAATATGACAACGTCGACGAACGGCAGTGAGCGCTCTATGGTGCCAATCGGCAACTACGAGCGAGTAATGCCGCTTGATATTGAACCGACATTGCTACTTCGTGACCTATGTGCTGGTGATGTTGACAGTGCACAGCAGCTAGGTGCGCTAGAGCTTGACGAAGAAGATCTGGCTCTATGTACATTCGTATGCCCAGGTAAGTATGAGTACGGCCCACTTCTACGTGAGTGCCTGGATACAATTGAGAAGGAAGGGTAATTCATGAGCCTCAAGAATTTCCTAGAAGACATTGAACATCACTTTGAGCCGGGTGGTAAGCATGAGAAGTGGTTTGCGCTTTATGAAGCGTTTGCAACTCTGATGTATACACCGGGTCAGGTGACGCGTTCTGGCTCACACGTTCGTGATAGCATCGATTTGAAGCGTATCATGATCATGGTGTGGTTTGCCGTTTTCCCAGCCATGTTCTGGGGTATGTACAACACCGGTCACCAGGCTGTTGTTGCACTTAACCACATGTATGCCGGTGAGCAGCTGGCTGCGATTATCGCAGGCGACTGGCACTATTGGCTAACAGAGATGCTAGGTGGCACCTTGTCGGCAGACGCTGGTTGGGGTAGCAAAATGCTACTGGGTGCGACTTTCTTCCTGCCTATCTATGCAGTTGTTTTTGCCGTAGGTGGTTTTTGGGAAGTCCTTTTCTGTATGGTGCGTAAGCACGAAGTTAACGAAGGATTCTTTGTAACTTCTATCCTGTTCGCACTTATCGTTCCGCCAACACTACCACTTTGGCAGGCAGCACTGGGTATTACCTTCGGTGTTGTTGTTGCGAAAGAAATCTTCGGTGGTACAGGCCGTAACTTCCTGAACCCTGCGCTTGCAGGTCGTGCCTTCCTATTCTTCGCATACCCGGCTCAGATCTCTGGTGATCTGGTTTGGACTGCGGCAGATGGCTTCTCGGGTGCAACGGCACTGAGCCAGTGGGCTACCGGTGGTCAGGCTGGTGTGATCAACACTGTGACTGGCGAAGCAATCAGCTGGATGGACGCGTTTATCGGTAACATCCCTGGTTCAATCGGTGAAGTGTCGACGCTGGCTATCATTCTTGGTGGCGCAATGATCGTGTTTATGGGCATCGCTTCATGGCGCATCATCGCAGGTACCATGGTAGGTATGATTGCGACGGCTACTCTGTTCAACATCATTGGTTCTGACACTAACGCAATGTTCAGCATGCCTTGGCACTGGCACCTGGTTCTGGGTGGTTTTGCATTCGGTATGATGTTCATGGCAACCGATCCTGTGTCTGCGGCATTTACCAACAAAGGTAAGTGGTGGTACGGCGCACTAATCGGTGTTATGGCGGTGTTGGTACGTGTAGTTAACCCGGCTTACCCAGAGGGTATGATGCTGGCGATTCTATTCGCTAACCTATTCGCACCTCTATTTGACAACCTAGTGGTTCAGGGCAACATCAAACGGAGACTAGCTCGTCATGTCAAGTAATAACGATAGCATTAAGAAAACGCTGATTGTTGTTATCGCATTGAGCTTAGTGTGCTCTATCGTGGTATCAACCGCAGCCGTTAGCCTGCGTCCGCTTCAGCAGAAAAATGCCGTACTGGATGTTCAGCGCAATATCCTGTCAGTTGCAGGCCTGCTTGAAGAAAGCACTAACGTAACTGAAGCTTACCAGCAGTTCATCGAACCAAAACTGGTTAACCTTGAAACCGGTGAGTTTGTCGAGCAATCGGAAACTGGCGTAGCACCTGCTGATTACAAGCAGCGTGTCGCGGCCAAAGACCCTAGCCAGTCTATCAAGCTGTCTGGTGATCAGGATAAGGCAAAAATCATTCGCCGTGCGAATATTGCAACGATTTACCTAGTTAAAGATGCAAGCGACAACACTGAAAAACTGATCCTGCCTGTTCACGGTAACGGTCTGTGGTCAATGATGTACGCGTTCGTTGCGGTCGAGACTGACGGCAACACCGTATCGGGTATTACTTACTACGAGCAGGGTGAAACTCCGGGGCTTGGTGGTGAAGTAGAAAACCCGAACTGGCGTGCTCAGTTTGTTGGCAAGAAGCTGTTTGATGAGAACAACAAGCCAGCAATTCGTGTTGTTAAAGGTGGCGCTCCTGCCGGCGATCTATACGGTGTAGATGGTCTGTCTGGTGCAACCTTGACAGGTAATGGTGTACAGAACACCTTCGACTTCTGGCTGGGTGACATGGGCTTTGGTCCATTCCTGACTAAGGTTCGTGAGGGAGGCCTAAACAATGGCTGATGCTAAAGAAATGAAAAAGATTCTGTTAGCGCCGGTTGTTGACAACAACCCAATCGCGCTTCAGGTTCTTGGTGTTTGTTCTGCTCTGGCAGTAACAACCAAACTAGAAACAGCGTTTGTTATGACGCTGGCGGTAATCTTTGTTACGGCGTTTTCTAACTTTTTCGTATCACTGATCCGTAACCACATTCCAAACAGTGTGCGTATCATTGCCCAGATGGCAATCATCGCGTCACTGGTAATCGTGGTTGACCAGGTACTGAAAGCCTTTGTTTACGACATCTCTAAGCAGTTGTCGGTATTCGTTGGTCTGATCATTACTAACTGTATCGTAATGGGTCGTGCAGAAGCGTATGCAATGAAGTCTGCGCCACTGCCGTCACTGATCGACGGTATTGGTAACGGCCTGGGCTACGGTTTCGTACTTATCACTGTTGGTTTCTTCCGTGAACTACTGGGTTCGGGCAAACTATTCGGTGTTCAGGTTCTACCGCTGATCTCTGAAGGTGGCTGGTATCAGCCAAACGGTATGATGCTGCTTGCACCATCTGCGTTCTTCCTGATCGGTTTCATGATCTGGGCAATTCGTATTTTCCGTCCAGAACAAGTAGAAGCGAAGGAGTAAGAGGACCATGGAACATTATCTAAGCCTTTTAGTTCGTTCGATCTTTATCGAGAACCTGGCACTTTCGTTCTTCCTGGGGATGTGTACATTCCTGGCCGTTTCCAAGAAGGTTAAAACTTCTTTCGGTCTGGGTGTTGCAGTTACCGTTGTACTGGCTATTGCCGTACCTACGAACAACCTGATCTACAACCTGCTGTTGAAAGACGGTGCGATTGTTTCAGGCGTTGACCTGAGCTTCCTGAACTTTATTACCTTTATCGGTGTTATCGCGGCACTGGTACAGATCCTGGAAATGGTTCTGGACCGCTTCTTCCCGCCGCTATACAACGCACTGGGTATTTTCCTACCGCTGATCACAGTTAACTGTGCCATCTTCGGTGGCGTATCTTTCATGGTACAGCGTGATTACAACTTCGCTGAATCTGTGGTTTACGGTGTTGGTTCCGGTATCGGCTGGTTGCTGGCAATCGTAGCGCTTGCGGGTATCCGCGAGAAGATGAAGTACTCTGACGTGCCTCCTGGTCTGCGTGGCCTGGGTATTACATTCATCACCGTTGGTCTAATGGCGTTGGGCTTTATGTCCTTCTCCGGTGTTCAGCTGTAATCAGGAAAATAAGGAATAATCAATGGATATTATTCTTGGCGTAGTTATGTTCACCCTGATTATCCTGGCTCTAGTTTTAGTGATCCTGTTCGCTAAATCTAAGCTGGTACCATCAGGTGACATTACTATCTCAGTAAATAACGATCCGGAAAAAGCGATTACAACCGCTGCCGGTGATAAGCTGCTTGGCGCTCTAGCCGGTAGCGGCATCTTCGTTTCATCTGCCTGTGGTGGCGGTGGCTCATGCGGCCAGTGTCGCGTGAAAGTAAAATCTGGTGGTGGTGACATTCTGCCAACAGAGCTTGACCACATCACCAAGGGTGAAGCGCGCGAAGGCGAACGTCTTGCTTGTCAGGTAAACGTGAAATCTGACATGGAAATCGAGCTACCAGAAGAGATCTTCGGTGTTAAGAAGTGGGAATGTACTGTTCTTTCTAACGACAATGAAGCGACCTTCATCAAAGAGCTTGTACTGCAGATCCCAGAAGGCGAGGAAGTACCTTTCCGTGCTGGTGGTTATATTCAGATTGAAGCTGAACCGCATCACATTAAATACGCTGACTTCGATATTCCTGAGGAATACCGTGAAGACTGGGACAAGTTCAATCTGTTCCGCTACGAGTCAATCGTTAAAGAGCCATCAATCCGTGCTTACTCTATGGCGTCATACCCAGAAGAGAAAGGCCTGATTAAGCTTAACGTACGTATTGCGACGCCGCCGCCAAACAACCCTGACGTGCCACCGGGTGTGATGTCTTCATACATCTGGTCACTGAAAGCTGGTGACAAGTGTACTATTTCTGGTCCGTTCGGTGAATTCTTCGCCAAAGAGACTGACAATGAAATGGTATTCATCGGTGGTGGTGCAGGTATGGCTCCGATGCGTTCGCACATCTTTGACCAGCTGCTTCGTCTTAAGTCTAAGCGTAAGATGACTTACTGGTACGGTGCCCGTTCTAAGCGTGAAATGTTCTATGTAGAAGATTTCGATACGCTGGCTGCGGACAACGAGAACTTCGAGTGGCATGTTGCCCTGTCTGATCCGCTTCCGGAAGATAACTGGGATGGTTACACAGGCTTCATCCACAACGTGATCTACGAGAACTACCTGAAAGATCACGAAGCGCCTGAAGATTGTGAATACTACATGTGTGGTCCACCAATGATGAATGCCGCCGTTATCGGCATGCTGAAAGATCTTGGTGTCGAAGACGAAAACATCCTGCTGGATGACTTCGGTGGCTAATAAGCTACACCGCTAGAAGAAATTGGCTGATCCGGTTTGGGTCAGCCTTTTTTCGTAAACAGTATAGAAAACGTTTTTTATTGTGGTCATAACAACGGCTGCGCCAGCCAGGTGAAGCGATGACCCTAATAAAAAGTGACCCGTTGAAATCGAGAGTTGTTAAATGAAGATGTTTCTACGCAAGGCAATAATGCTGTTTGTCTTTGCTGTCACCCTGTCGGCATGCAGTGATCAGCGTGAATTGATCCACTTAAATGGATCGACGATGGGAACCTATTACTCAATCAAATTGATCAAGCAAGAAGGGCTGCCAGATAGTAGCATCATACAAGCAGAGATCGATCGCCGCCTCGAGCTGGTCAACGACCAAATGTCGACTTACCGAAAGCACTCTGAACTTAGTCGGTTCAACCAGCATAAGAGCAACCAACCGTTTGAAGTGTCTGCCGATACCGCCAAGGTTGTTGCTGAGGCGATCCGTCTGGCAAAGTTGACGGATGGTGCGCTTGATGTGACTGTCGGTCCGGTTGTTAATCTGTGGAGCTTCGGGCCGGAAGCACGTCCGGAAAAAACGCCGACGGATGAAGAGCTAGCTGCACGCCGAGAAATAGTCGGTATCGGGCATTTGTCTGTCGATGGCAATACGCTAACGAAAAAAATTCCTGAGCTGTATGTCGATCTGTCTTCGATTGCCAAAGGCTTTGGGGTGGACGTTGTTGCTGACTACTTCGATGAGCTAAAGGTTGTTGATTACATGGTTGAAATCGGTGGTGAGCTCACTATGCAGGGTAATAACGTTAAGGGCAAACCTTGGCGTATTGCGATCGAGAAACCGACTGATGACGGCAGCCGGGCGGTACAGGAAATCATTGAACCGGGTGACATGGCTGTGGCAACATCGGGTGATTATCGCAATTACTTCGAGGAAGACGGTGTGCGTTATTCGCACCTGATCGATCCGAAGACGTGCAAGCCGATCACTAACCGGGTTGTATCGGTAACGGTTCTACACCCATCGAGTATGACTGCTGATGCGCTGGCAACAGCATTTTCTGTGATGGGAGAAGAAAAGTCACTGGAGCTGGCACAGCAAGAGAGTTTGCCGGTGTTGCTGGTTGTTAAAACCGAACAGGGCTACAAAGAGTATACCTCGGATGCCTTTGTTCCTTATTTGCAGAAGAAGTAGAGAGTTATCATGGTCGTATATCTAACCACGTTTGCCGTCTTTTTGCTGGTTATCGTAGCCATGGCTGTGGGCTACATTTTCCAGCGTAAAACGGTAAGTGGAAGCTGTGGCGGTCTTGACGGTATCGGGATTGCCAAAGAGTGTGATTGCCCGGAATCGTGTGACGCCCGTAAAAAGCGTGAAGCGCGTGAAGCAAGACATGCCGAATGGAAGAAAAATCAGATCATCTGATCAGACTTCGTTTTGACGATTAGAAAAAGCCTGAGCATGCTCAGGCTTTTTTATGGCAGGCAAGACGGCAAACTAAATACTCTGGGCAACCTGTACTTGGTTCCTGCCACTTTGTTTAGCCCGGTAGAGATAGCCATCCGCATCCTTGAGCAGGTCGCTAAGGGATTGATTACCATTCACAGTGCCAATGCTGATTGTGACATTAAGCGTTGAGTTCTGATAGATAATATCCAAGCCTTCGATTGACTGCCGTAACGCCTCCAGCCGACTGATGAACAGCTTAAAGTTGCTGCAGCTCTGAATGCAGAACTCTTCGCCGCCAAAGCGCGCGACAATGTCATCGGGAAAATGCTGCTGCAGTTGCTGGCTGACCTGGACCAGCACTTCATCCCCGGCATCATGGCCGTATGTATCATTAACCCTCTTGAAAAAGTCGATATCCAGCATGGCGATGTTGCGAAATTCGCAACGGTCTTGGCTGCAACTTTGGTTGAAGAAGTAACGTCGGTTCCAAAGCCCGGTCAGTGCGTCCTGGTTCGCCATTCTATATAGCTTGTCCGCGGTATCCTTCATACTCAGGATATGGTGAATGCGACAGTAGAGCTCTTCCTGATTAAATGGTTTTTTGAGGAAATCATTAGCCCCTGCTTTGAGAAACAGGGCAGTCATCGCATCGTCGTTGCTGCCTGAAAGACCGAGTATGGCAAGCTGGTTACGGCTATAATGCTGGCGGATTTCCCGGACCATAGTGATCCCGTCTTTTTCTGGCATGTCATGATCGGTGATGATCAGGCTGATATCCGGGTGTCGCTCAAGCTGAGTAATTGCCTCTTGACCGTGACAGGCCTCGATAACTTTGAGGTTTTGTCGCCTTAGCAGGTTGACCAGATAGCGACGTACGGTGGCAGAGTCTTCCACCACCATGGCCTTGTGCTGGGTGTTTGCCTCAAGTCGCTGTAATAGCGGAATGAGGTAAGCGACTGAAGCTGGGCTGTCTTTCAGCAGGTAGTCGATTACCCCCTTGGACAGAACGGTATCGCGGATCTGGGTGCTGAAATGCGCTGTTAGCACGATAACCTTGAGGTTCTGGCTCAAGACGAGATCAATGATCTCCCCGTCCTGACCATCCGGGAGGCAGTAGTCGAGCACAGTACAGAGAAAGTCCTTCTGCACGGTAAGGATTTGTCTGGCCTGAGCAATAGTTTCAGCAAATACGGGCTCGAAACCAGCCTGTGTTAGCTGGACGTTGAGGTAATTTCGAAAGGCTCTGCTGTCTTCTACGACAAGGATTTTAGATACCGACATTATTATTATTCCCTTACCCGATAGTGCTGGGCGTTACAGCTATCCTTGTGATTTTATTTATTGAGTAATAGCATTTTTAATCCCTCGGCGGCAACACAATATGCGCATAATTGTGCTGCGACAGGAGTTATCCTGATCGCTTGTCTCAGATTCTAGTAACTGTATAAAAAAACAGTGGTATAATGGATGTATCCAACGTGAGAGATTTCAACACTGAAGCCGTTAATTTCAGAGAGCTATGCCGCAGCCAAACGTCACATCCGCACCCACTGCTACTGCCACAGGGCGGCGTAAAATTATCCATGTTGATATGGATTGCTTTTTTGCCGCTGTTGAGATGCGTGATAACCCTGAGCTGAAGAATAAGCCGATAGCTATTGGGGGACGTTCGGAGCAGCGTGGGGTGCTGAGTACCTGTAACTATCTGGCTCGCCAGTATGGAGTCAGATCTGCTATGCCAACAGCCCAGGCGATGAAGCTGTGTCCGCACCTGACGCTTGTTGCCGGGCGGATGGGAGTATATCGCGAGGTATCTAAGCAAATCCGGGCAATCTTTCAGCGCTATACTGACAAAATTGAGCCCCTTTCGCTGGATGAGGCCTATCTGGATGTCACCGAGTGTGAGGTGATGCATGGTTCGGCAACACTGATTGCTCAGGACATCCGTCGGGCAATCCGGGAAGAGCTGGAATTGACGGCGTCGGCAGGCATTGCACCTGTCAAGTTCATTGCCAAGATAGCATCGGATCTGAACAAGCCCGATGGCCAGTACGTAGTTACGCCTGACGATATCCCCGATTTTGTTGCCAACCTGAAGCTGGAGAAGATCCCGGGGGTTGGCAAAGTCACTATCCAGAAGTTACATGAAAAGGGTCTGTATATCGGCAGGGATGTCCAGGAGTATGATAGGCAATTGCTGCTTCAGCAGTTCGGCAAATTTGGTCAGTCTTTATGGTCACGGGCCCACGGAATCGATAATCGTGAAATTGTGGTTGAGCGCGAGCGCAAGTCGGTAGGTGTCGAGCGGACCTTTTCGAAGAATATCACCAGCTATGAGCAATGCTGGCAGGTTGTCGAAGCGTTGTATCCAGAGCTTGAAAAACGTCTCAAGAAGGTGCGGCCGGAACTTAATATTGCCAAACAGGGGATTAAGGTCAAGTTTGCCGATTTTCAGCAGACAACAGTGGAGCACAGCCAGCCCAAGCTGGATAAGGCCCAGTTTGTCGGTTTGCTCAACGAGGCGTTAACCCGGCAGAAGGACCGGGAGATCAGGCTGATAGGACTTAGTGTCGGGCTTGAACAAGGGCTAAGAGCACAGCAGCTCTCTTTCGAGGGATTTTAGTGACAAAAAAGGCGAGTATCTATATCTAGAAACTCGCCCCTTATCACTCGCTACTGTGTAGATCGTTACTTAACCGGAATCGCCTTCAGGATAGCAACCATCTGCTCCCAGAACAGACCAACCGTTTCAATGTTCACTTTCTCGTCTGGCGAGTGCGGGAACTTGATGGTTGGGCCGAAAGAGATCATATCCATGTTCGGGTACGGCTCTTTGAACAGACCGCACTCAAGGCCGGCGTGGATCACCATGATATTCGGTGTTCTGCCGTAGATGTTCTTGTACGTTTCGCGGAACAGGTGCATGACTTCAGAGTCTGCATCTGGCTTCCAGCCCGGGTAGGCGCCAGAGAACTCGCACTGTGCACCAGCCAGCTCGGCAACAGCCTTAAGCATGCCTTCCACATTGCTGCGGCCAGAGTCGATCAGTGAGCGGATCAGGCAAAGAATAGTGATTTTGTCAGCGTCGTTGGTAATAACACCCACGTTTAGCGAGGTTTCAACCACACCTTCGATGTCAT
>NZ_JAKRFQ010000726.1 GCF_022347985.1 Photobacterium sp. OFAV2-7 | reverse complement strand
GATCCAGCCCAAGCGCAGTCAGTTTTTGCTGGCTCAGTTCGACCACAACCTGCTCTTGCGGTGCCCCAATAACAGATACTTTCTTGACGCCATCAACCAGCACTAACTCACGACGCAAAAAGTCCGCATAGTTTTCAAGCTCCCGGTAGCTGTAGTTATTACCGGTGATATTAATCAGAATCCCAAAAACATCTGAAAAATCATCGATAATAATGGGGGCTTCCACACCAGTCGGAAGTTGCCCGGTCGTGTCATTGACCTTTCTTCGCATTTCGTCCCAGATCTGAGGCAGAACAGTCGAGTCATACTTATCCAGCATTTCGACCTCAATCTGAGACAGTCCGGCACTATTAGTCGATGTCACGTGCTTGATCTGAGACATTTGCTGCAGTGCATCTTCCAACGGCAAGGTGACTTCTTCTTCCACCTGTTCGGGTGATGCCCCAGGATAGGCCGTTATTATCAAAGCCTGTTTAATCGTGAATTCAGGAAACTCTAATTGCCCTAACCCGGTAAACGAAATGCTGCCACCAATCAGCATCAGTAGGATAAACATCCAACTGATGACTTTATTTTTAATGCTGTATTGAGCAATGTTCATTACACACCTCTCTGCCAGCGGAGAGGCTTCACTTCCGAGTTTTCAGTTAGCTGACTACTGCCTGCGATAACTATTTTGTCGCCATGCTTCAGGCCTGATAGGATTTCGACACCATTACTCTTCACTCGGCCGAGTGTTACCAAGCGGCGTTCAAGCTTTTCGAGTTCAGTGTCATAAGACCAGACAAGTGTCTCACCACTATCGTCATCATTCACCACCGCCGCTATCGGTATAACAGCTATGACATTTGAAGACTCTGACGAGTTGAGAAGCAATTCGGCACTCATCCCTGGCAAAACGTTCAGCTCTGCAGGCTGACTTAAGGTAAATGTCACCTGGTATGCCTGTGTTCCTGGACTGATCTTACTAGCATGCTCTTTATAAGTAACAGGATAGGTAGCTGCACTCCCGCTGAACCTGACTTTAGGCTGGTTACTGCTCTGCCATTGATTGTCGTTCATATCAATCAGCATGGACTCAGGCATCTGAATGGTAACGTCCAGTTGCTTTTCGGACTGCAGCGTTAGTACTGTTTGACCGGCCTGTATCATCTGGTGGTTATCCAATGACACTTGCGCGATAACACCTGAAAACGGAGCTTCTATTCGGGTGTACTGCAGGTTATCTTTCGCCGACTGCAATGATGCTTTTGATGCCTTAAAAGACGCACTTGCGATATCAAATTCCGACTTAGATATCAGTTTCTTTTTCAGTAGTTCCCGCTTACGCTTGTAGTCAAGATCTGCAAGCTCATAGTTTGACTCTGCGTTAAGCAGCGTGTTTTTAGCATCTCGCGCGTCCAATTGCGCAAGCAGCTGCCCTTTCTTAACCCGCTGACCTTCAATTAAACTAAGAGACACCAGCTGGCCGTTAATTCTGAATGCCAAATCAGCCTGTTGATGAGCCGCTATCTTGGCCGGAAAAATTCGAGACTGCTCTGAACCTGTATTCTGTATAGTCAACAGCTTCACAGGCCGAACTACGGGGGCCAAACTAGTCGAACTTTCTGCTGAATAACAACCGCTTAACAGCATAGTGGTTAGCAATACCACAGCTGCAGCTCTATGTTCACTTCTCATATCACCCTCAATACAAACACTAAAAATCAACCCACTAACAACAGCAAGAAATAAAACCTATTCAACACTTCAAGAGCCATCCGTAGCCTATGAAACTCGCATTGTGCTTTTTCACAAAAACCATCAGTCACATTATGACCATCGGTCATAATTGAGCGATTGAGATAATATGACCAGCGGTCACGAAACTCAAGAAATACTTGGTAATATTTTCAATTTGGACTTTTTATGACTGTTAGTCATAATGTGCAGGGAATTTGTTTTTATTGGATAATTATGGCTTTATCAGACCGCAAAAGGCGTCAATTTGAGCAGCGTGAACGTGAAATCTTAGACGTTGCCTTGGAACTGTTCTCTCAGGCGGACTGGGAGTCCGTAACAATAGAGAAAATTGCACGTGCCGCAGACATCGGCAAGGGTACAATATATAAACATTTTTCCAGTAAAGACGAGATACTCTTTCGGCTCACGATGCAATTCGAGAATGGATTGTTCAGTCACTTAACAAGCGATTACGAAATCGTTGATGATGATTTATTACGCTACATGCGCTCCATAATTCAGGGAGCCCTTCAGTACCACCAACATCATAAACAGTATCGGTATGTCGTGGAGTATGTTCACTGCGCAGCATTTAAGGAGCGAATTGACCATTCATGGTTTGAAGTGATGGACTCCTTGAATAAACGCTATGAAGAATGGTTTGGCCCGATGTTACATGAAGCGATGAATAGAGGGATAATTACAAAGCGTTCATTTAGAGATGTATACATAGGTTTTTATACAAGCCTACAGGGCTCCGTTAACATGATTTGGGCAGAGAAAGACTGGATGATGGCTCAACCAAGCGAGCACCTGATTACTATCATTACAGACTTTATTATGGCTGGAATCATTGGTAACCCTAAAGCACAAAATCAGTAATCACTATTCACTCCCTGAACCTGTCATTCTCTCGTGTTAACAAAGGCAAACATACTGTGTTTGCCTTTATTCACACACAGAGTTTGGCTAAAGAATCAACCAAGCTCAAACGTCGTCACTCCGAAGGTTCGATCCAAC
>NZ_JAKRFQ010000725.1 GCF_022347985.1 Photobacterium sp. OFAV2-7 | reverse complement strand
CAGCTCTGAGTTATCAGCACAAACTTGCTGGCCTTCTCGCTCTTTCTACCTATTTCCCAACGTCAGAAATTATTACTATCAGTGAAGCAAACAGGCAGATACCGTTAGAGGTAATGCACGGAAGTTATGACCCAGTGGTATTGCCAACAATGGGGGAGGACGCTGTTAATGATTTGCAGGCTGCTGGGTGTCAACCAAATTGGCGGACATACCCGATGGAGCATCAGGTATGCATGCCTCAGATCCGCGACATTTCATCTTGGCTGCAAGATATTCTGAAATTGTAGTTTCTGAATCGGAAATTATTAAAGTATCATGGCGTTGCTCAAGGTGATGCAGGCTTATTTGTCGGCAATCTTAGCCGCCAGCAGTCCCTGCATCGCATAGACATTGGTTTTGCCGTTAAACTCCAGGGCGATAGGCTCAGACTGGCCGGAAATCCACAGTTTTAGCTCTGCATCTAGATCGAAGTGACCTGTCGTTTCAACGGTATACATAGTGATAGATTTAAAAGGTACCGAACGGTATTCTACTTTTTTGCCTGTCATGCCTTGTTTATCGATCAAGATCAAACGACGATCTGTCAGAACAATCATGTCTCGAATTAACTTGTAGGCAAGCTCAATCTGCTCATCGGCACCGAGTATGGTGGCAAGCTCTTCTTTTGCCTCTTCATTACTCATTTCGCCGGCATTACCTAGTATTGCGTCGAATAGTCCCATCATTATTCCTTATTCTTTGTATAGATGAATTGGTAAAGCTGTTAGCTGGCCTGCTTTTTCAGATATGTAGAAACTGAGGCTTTTGCAGTGCGGGAGAGCTTCTGCATCACTGAAAACTCAGGCATGCTGATCTGGTAGTCTGATTCCATATCTTCCAGCATTAATAGCCACAGTTTGGCAGTCATTTCGGAATCAGCCAAGGCGCGGTGGAAGACGCCATCATTGTCGATATCTTTATAGGCAACTAGCGATCCGAGCTTATGGTTTGGCGCTTGCTGGTACAAACGGCGAGCAATGAGCATAGAGCAGGCAAACTGCCCATCATAATTTCGGCCGATGAAATCCAATTCAGCATCGAGAAAGCGTTGATCAAAGGAAGCGTTGTGAGCAACGAGGTTATACCCGGCAATAAAATCAGCAAACTGATCCATTACTTCGTCACAGGCTGGTGCATGTTGCAGCATTTGGTTGGTGATACCGGTATAGCCTGCAATAAAACTGCTGACTTTGAAGCCGGGATTCATCAATTGCTGAAAGCGATCGACAACGATGCCGTTGTCGATCTTAACGGCTCCGATTTCAATGGCTCGATCGCCCATGTTCGGTGAGAGCCCGGTAGTTTCGAAGTCGAGGACAATAACGGTGTTGGCTGCCTGGGAGGTTGTCACAAAATAAGCCTTAATCTGGCAATAAGAATGAGCTTATTGTAACTGTGCGATTTGATGAAGCCAAGGTTAATGCCATCAGAAGCCCGGCGGTGTTTTGCTCCAAGGGTAACCTTTCACAGCCATATCGTAACCGACTTGAAATAGTGCCCGCATGTACTCTGTATCGAACTCTTCACGATGAGGAGCATTGAAGTTTTCAGGCACATAAGCCAAATTGTAATCCACACCGTCACGTTGCGTGATTAGGTAGACCCTGTATAGGTCGCCGATTCCTTGAGTCTGTATTAGCGAGGATATGGCACGTTCCGCTATGCTCATTGTCTGACGCTCAACAGAAGCCCATTGAGGAGTTAGTTTGGCAATGCGGATGATGTAAGCGTATCGATCCCTGACCACATGCCCTTTTACTGACTGTTCTTTAACATGCAACCTAGGGGGATAGATGAATAACTGTGACATTGTACCACCATCTACATGCATTTCTTGGTACGAGCCACCATTAGCTTCGACATCGATCATGACTGGTGGAAAGGCGCCAGGGATTGCCGCTGAGGCAATCATAATGGAACGAAAAAGGTTTAGCGCCTTTGGATCACCGCTGGCAGCAATCTTAGTCAGGTTCCATATAACGGAATGACGGGCGTCTAGGTCCACAGTAGAAACTAGGAGAATCCTGCCTTTCTCGTGTTCAGCGGCTATAGCTTTGAGCAATGATTCGTCGACTTCCTTTTCTATAAGTTGCCAAAGGGGAGAGTTGTCAGCCATTGCGTCACTGGTAATTGCAGAGAGAATAGAGCGTTTTCTGATAATGTCCTCTGGAGATAAGGTTGTATACAGCTTTTTGAGCCTTGCATCGTATGCAGAGCCAAGAAATGCGAATGGGGCAATCAATGCACCGGTACTGACACCGGTCACTATTTTGAATTCCGGTCGGTTCCCCGCGATTGTCCAGCCATTCAGCAATCCGGCCCCAAAGGCACCGTGATCACCGCCACCGGATATGACCAGAAAGTTGACTGGTGGTAATGGTCCCTTGTGACCTTTTGCTTTGAGATATTCCATCTCTCGCCAAAAAGATTCGCGGCCATCTTTGATAATTGCTTCGGTGTCGATACCCACACGATATCGCACGTTTTCCATTCCCGGAACCACGGCTTGCGTTGTCAAATACTTAGGAACAGCTTCCTGTCTGCTGACTCCAGCGCAACCAGCGATTATTGATGTGGCAATTAATCCAACGACTAGAAAATATATTCGCATGGTTCATGTCCTATCTACTGATTATTAGCTGAAAGCCACTGGATTAATATTATAGGTCATTATGTGAGGGGTAATTTTTAGTAGCCTTGTAA
>NZ_JAKRFQ010000724.1 GCF_022347985.1 Photobacterium sp. OFAV2-7 | reverse complement strand
ATTTTTATAATGGTGATATCTCTCCAGTTATTAATGATTGGAGTATATAAAATAAGTTAGAACAGTAGAGCATCTACTCATTTGATAGTTTTTTGTTGTTATCTTTGAGAATGAATAAGTTATGAAATCTGAACAAAGTAAAAAAAGCGAGTGGTCTCTGATAATCAAGCTGCTCTTAGGGATTAGCGTTGGTTCGATAATTGGTTTATTTGCCAGTGAAGATATGATGTCTATCATTGTGTCGGCAAAATATGTACTAGGACAGTTTATATTTTTCACCGTGCCACTGGTTATTATTGCATTTATTGCACCTGCGATTACCAAACTTAAATACAACGCGAATAAGATGTTAGGAGCCGGGATCGGGATTGCTTATTTGTCTGCAGTCGGCGCGGCTTGTTTTGCTTATTTTGCCGGGTTGGTCATTATACCTCACCTCTCTGTCCCGAATGTCATTGATAGCTTGCATGAACTGCCAGAAGCTGGCTTTAAATTGTCGATACCGCCGGTGATGTCAGTGATGTCTGCATTGGTGCTGGCAATCCTTTTGGGCATCACGGCACTGGGCACCAAAGCTGAGATCATGGAAAGGGCACTGAATGAATTTGAGAGAATGATGATGATGGCTATTAAGTCTGTCGTTATCCCGATCCTGCCTTTTTTCGTTGCCGCGACATTTGCCGGGCTAGCCTATGAGGGCACTTTGACTCAGCAGTTGCCGGTATTTTTGAAGGTTGTTGTTTTGGCGCTGGTGGGGCATCTTATTTGGCTGACGGTGCTTTACATGATTGCTGGCCTGGTTTCTGGTAAAAATCCGTGGGAAGTCATCAAGCACTATGGCCCGGCGTATCTCACCGCGGTGGGCACTATGTCTAGTGCGGCAACGCTTCCGGTGTCTTTGAGCTGTGCCAGAAAGTCTAAGGTGCTTAGCAAAGAAACGGTGGATTTTATGGTGCCCTTGGGTGGGACGATTCACCTATGCGGATCTGTTTTGACAGAAACTTTATTTGTGATGGTTATTTCATTGATGCTCTATGGTGCAGTTCCTTCAGTTGGCACCATGGCTGTATTTATCTTGTTGTTCGGGATTTTCGCCATTGGCGCGCCAGGTGTACCAGGAGGAACGGTTATGGCCTCTATGGGAATCGTTGTTGGCGTTCTCGGCTTTGATCCTGCTGGTGTCGCATTGCTTATCGCAATATTTGCATTGCAGGATAGCTTTGGTACGGCATGTAACGTTACCGGTGATGGCGCTATCACGTTAATGCTCGAAGGCCTGTTTAATAAAAATGGTGAATTGGCAGATACCGCACCGGTTCATAATACTTAAATCGATACAAGAATAAATAAGCGGCCGTTTGGCACACGGTCGCTGTTTATGAGCGTAGTCTGAGAGAGTGTAAAGACTAACAGTGCCTTTGGCAGAATATAGGTTTTCGAGCAAAATACGTGTTACATCAATGATTGAAGACGGCTGCTCTTCTAAACTGGCGGAAACTATTCCATCCGTTTAGATCATGAGCCAGACCGACATTCAGCAAAAAATAGCCAGTTTTACTTCAATAGAACAGGCGCTTGAATACTTCGAAATCGACTTTGATAGCCGCTTTATTAATGAGTATCGTACGCAGTTGGTGAAGCGTTTTAACGGGTACCTGTTGATTTCAAAACCGGACGATTGGTTTTCAGCCCGTCGCGCACTCAAAAATGCCTATTGCAAGGTACAGCGAAGTCGCCTGGACCCTCATACCCGATCCGCCTGTCGAGGCTGTACCTCGTGTCAGCGTCGTTAAGTGTGGTACCGCAAGTTGCATAACCTATAAAAGTGTAGGCGCTAAAGATTATGCATTGGTGGCTATACATTCACTTTTCTTTTGTTTGGTGAATAACTTCTATTAACATTAAAAAAGATGTACGCATCAGGTATCCAGACCATGCGCAAATCCCAATGAATTTTGCCGCATCTTCAATAAAACCTAAGAAAGGAGGTTTCGGAAGAATATCAATACATATACTGATAAATAAAAGCGTCCCACCTATAAAGAGAAGGAAGTTCTCTGTCTGTGATATTACATTTAAGTGTTTGAAAATAATAAACAAACTCAAGAAGGCATAGATTGCGAAAATGACATGCTCTTTAATGCTAAAGTACGGAAGAATGGCATCATGAAGAAGGAATAAGTCATCCAGGCTTAAGAGTAAGGTGAGAGAACCTAGCAAAATTAATAAATAGGGCTCTTGTTTTTTTGTTGCAGTACTTAGCATTACCGTACCACAGAATAACGCTATTGCAGCTGAGCAAGCCCACATAAGGATCCCCATATTACTTCCAAATCCAGTCCAGATCTCACCATCTAAGTAAAGTATTGGATCTGACATGCTTTCATAGATGTAAGGCTCACCGAGGAAAGCTAGAAATAGCATCGATAAGGTTGAGGGGATAAAAATGAAGCCATTGACCCATTTAGGGGCCTGTACGATTTTCAATTTCCTAACATTAGATAAAAACATCAATACAATCCTTGTTAAGTGTGTTTGCTGACAGTAACTGTCTAATTTTAGCTTATTATTTAGACTTATTAGCGTTATCCGCGAATCAGGAATACCGAGATATCGGCGTGGTCTGAAATGTAGTTTCCGTGGTTGGCAAAAATATAATCGCTGACATTGGGGATATGGGTTGCCATGAGAATAAGATCTGCGCCAATTTCATCGATGGCGTCAAGGAGCTTCTTGTTAAGA
>NZ_JAKRFQ010000723.1 GCF_022347985.1 Photobacterium sp. OFAV2-7 | reverse complement strand
ATGCTCGGGGCCGATCATAGCGTGAATCTCTGGTATCAGCCGATGTTACTGCTGGCCGGTGCGTCTTGGTACGGCCTGCTCTCTCTGACATGGCAGGTCCTGTGGCCCAACCAACCGGTACAGCAAAGCCTGGCTGCCGTTTTTACCGAATTTGCCCACTACCTCGACAGCAAAAGCAAGCTTTTCGAGCCTGTTAACAACATGGTACCGCAACCCCTTCGGCTAGAGGCTGCCGGACAGAACGCCCGGGTCGTCGCAGCCCTTAACGGTGCCAAGGCCACTTTGCTCAACCGCGCCCGTCGTGGTCGACCGAACGATACCGGCGACAAGTTCCTCAAGATCTACTTCCTAGCCCAGGATATTCATGAACGGGCAAGCTCGTCACATTACCGCTACCAAGACCTGGCGGCCGCATTCCAGCGCAGCGATGTTCTGTTTCGCTTTCAGCGATTACTGACCAGTCAGGCCAAGGCCTGTCGCGAAGTTTCTCATGCGCTGGCAATGGGCAAACCCTACCGGCACGGCGCAGACAGTGTCAGAGCCCTCGACGAGCTTCAGGAATCGCTACTGTATCTGAAAAACCAGCACAACCCGAAGTGGCGAACGTATCTGATCCAGCTCGAGTACCTATTCAACAACCTTGCGACAGTAGAACGCCAGCTTTCAAACGTGAGCAACCCCGATGTCGCCCAGACCGGCAATGATATAGAGCTGGCCGACAACGAAGCGCGCAGTATGAAAGCGCGCTGGCAGCGTATTACTAGCCAGTTCACCCCGGACTCTATGCTGTTTCGCCACGCCTTGCGAATGGCTATCGCGCTGACCGTCGGTTACGGCGTCATTCAGGCTCTTGAGCTGGAGCGGGGCTACTGGATCCTGCTTACCACCCTGTTTGTCTGCCAGCCTAACTACAGTGCTACACGCCAGAAGCTGGTCCAGCGAGTCATCGGAACACTGGGCGGCCTGCTGGCCGGTATCCCCCTGCTTTACTTATTCCCTGGTCAGGAAGGACAGCTGGTACTTATGGTGTTAGCCGGGGTGTTGTTCTTTGCCTTCCGTACTGCCCGCTATGGGCTGGCAACCGCGTTCATTACCTTGCTAGTGCTATTCTGCTTTAATCAGCTTGGTGAAGGTTACGCCGTGATCCTGCCGCGCCTGGGCGATACCTTGCTCGGCTGCTTACTAGCCGTACTGGCTGTGAGCTTTATTCTGCCTGACTGGCAGGCAAACCGACTGCACAAGGTCATGGCCTCGGCCATTACCACTAACCGCGACTACCTCGGTCAAATCATCGGCCAGTACCGAATCGGCAAAAAAGACAGCCTGAACTACCGCATCGCCCGACGTGACGCCCACAATACCGACGCCCAGCTAAGTACTGCCATCAGTAATATGCTGGCCGAGCCCGGCCGCTACCGGATGGCAACCGACGAGAGCTTTCGTTTTCTGACGCTAAATCATGCGATGCTGAGCTATATCTCTGCCTTAGGTGCCCACAGGACCCAGCTTGATGATGAGCAAACCCATCACCTGGTCGCCAAGGCACACCGCCAGATCCACGCGCACCTTGATTGTCTGGCAGAGCAACTCGACGGCAACCAATGCAGCCAGGCACCAAGTTCGGATACCGATCTAGAGCAACAACTTGCCCAGTGGCGGGACGAAGACTGTAAGTCCGTCCGTATGGTCCTTCAGCAGCTTCACCTGATCCAGCGAATGCTGCCAGAGCTACACTCGCTGGCCAACAAGCTTGCAGCCAGAACCAGCAAACAAACGGCCTAGCGCAAAAAAGTGACTTGAAGCCGGACTGTGATAACCTGCCGCTTCAAGTCACTGCAAATTGAACACCACACTGAAAGGAATCAGTATGTCCGAAATTGCCAATACACCTGAACCACCTTATTACGCCGTTATCTTTACCTCCGAACGCACCGAAGGTGACAACGGCTATGGGAGCATGGCCGATAAAATGGTCGAACTGGCCCAAGTACAACCTGGCTTTCTGGGTATCGAATCCGCCCGGGAAAGCGTAGGTATTACTATCTCCTACTGGCGCGACGTAGAGGCCATCAAAGCCTGGAAGGCAAATGCAGAGCACCAAATAGCACAGAGAAAAGGCCGTAAAGAATGGTATTCATCGTTCAAGGTCAGAATATCCAAAGTCGAACGAGACTATGGCATCTAAACATAAGTAATTAGTTAGGCGGACTTAAAGAGTAGGACAACATTATGATTATTACCGAAACCGAGCGCCTGCGTATCCGTCAGTTGACGGAAGATGACGCCGCCTTCGCCCTCAAGTTATATACTTCGGAACCCTTTCTTCGTTTTGTTGGTGACAAGCAACTCAAAACTGAAGCAGATGCTCGGCAATACCTTCTCGACGGCCCTATCAAGATGTATCAGGCGCACGGAATTGGCTTGTACTTAGTCGAGCTAAAAGAGAGCGACGTCCCGCTTGGTATTTGTGGATTGATCAAGCGCGACTCACTGGATGATGTCGACCTTGGCTATGGCTTCCTGCCGGAATATTTCGGTCAGGGGTATGGCTATGAGTCAGCGCTGGCGGTCATGGAGTATGGGCAACGGGAATTAAAGATGAAGAAACTCGTCGCCATTACCACAGCTGACAACCAACGCTGTATCAAACTACTGGACAAGCTGGGGTTACAGTTTGTTGAAAATATTGAAGAGCCCGAAGCCGCACCGGCTCTCGGGCTGTATGCCATGGAATTATAATTTG
>NZ_JAKRFQ010000722.1 GCF_022347985.1 Photobacterium sp. OFAV2-7 | reverse complement strand
TAACGCTCGGCTCAATAAGAAAATAATTTGCCACTAACGCGGGAATGTTATGCATATCTTCTTGCAGGGCACGCTGCCCGGCACGAGGATGGATTGCCATTAACTTATCCTTGTAATAAAAAGGCGAAACGCCAGTTAAATTTCACCGCAAACTTTGTCGATGATATCTGCACCGAAGTTCATTTTGCCCATCAGTTGCTCAACCATCTGACGTTTGCGATCAGTATTCGTATTCGTTATTACCCAGAATGGAGTCTCGGGAATCGCTTTCGGCTTGGTCGTTTTACCACTCGCCAGCAGGGTGTCTTTGCTCTCTGCAAAGTAAATGCGGGTACGACCTTTGATTGCCGCAGCTTCTGTAAAGCCTTTCGGATCGATACGATAAAGCGACGACAAGATCATCATGAAGCGGCCGATGGCTTTTTCCTGGACGGCAAATTCATCTGAAATCAACAATGATCGCATCTCTTTTACGCGATCCATTTTCGTTACGTTACCCGCGTCTTTACTTACCACGATACCCTTAGGTCGAACAGGCATAACAACCTCAGGCTGCTGTTCGCTCTGCTCTGGCACCATTAACAGGCGGCGCAAAATGTCGGATGCACTCTCGCCAATATGCTGGGTTTGGCTGGCAATATAACGATATAGCTCTTCGTCTACCTCAATACTCTTCATCGTAGTGTTCATTATCGTTCCGTTTGAAAATCACCGTGAGATTATAACGTGATCCGAGGTTATACTCTACGGTAAAGCGTTATCAACAAGAGAAAATAGTCAGTGAATCTTCATTACCAAGTGGACGGACAAGGTGAAGCGATCATTTTGATCCACGGCCTTTTCGGCAGTGCCGACAATCTGGGACTGCTCGCCAGATCGTTGAAAGATAAATATAAAGTGATCAGCATCGATCTTCGAAACCACGGCCGATCCCCCCATTCCGATACATTTACCTACCGAGAAATGGCTGACGACGTCCTGAAAGTCATCGACCAATGTGATATAGAGCGGTTCTCGCTCATTGGCCATTCCATGGGCGGAAAAGTTGCCATGGCGATGACCGAGCTGGCCGCGCCCCGTTTCAACCATTTAATCATTTTGGATATGGCGCCGGTCCATTACCACGTACACCGCCACCAAAGTGTCTTTGCCGGCCTGCGTGAAGTCGCCAGACACACTGTTGGTAAACGCAGCGAAGCTGAAACACACCTGGCTAAACATGTCCTCGAACCGGGCGTACGGCAATTTTTGCTCAAGTCGTTTGCCAAAACAGACAGCGGCTATCAATGGCGCTTCAATGTCGAGGGCCTGATCGCCAACTACGATACCATTATGGGGTGGCAGGAAGTGCCTGAATTCACAGGTAAGACCTTGTTCGTTAAAGGCCAGGATTCGGAATATATCCTGCCGGAGCACAGGGAATCTATCGCACGCCAGTTTCCTTCGGCCAAGGCCCACATGGTGGCAAATACCGGACACTGGCTGCATGCCGAGAAACCAGAGACGGTAAACCGTATAATTCTGAACTTCTTACAGTCGGCTTAGGGCGAATCAAGCGCCCCTATACCGTTAACAGGCACCTACTGTCTGTGTTATAGTGCGCGCCTAGCTCGGCTTCAACTGCTGTAAGGAGACAGAAATGTTATATGAGCACATGGAACTGCTTGAATCGATTGGGCTGGACTTGTTGTTCGCCGCAATATTTTTCTTTATCGGCATGGCCATAAAGGATGTACTGAAGCAGGGTAATGTGCCACCATTTGGCCGTAAAATTGTCTGGCTTGTCCTTTTCCTGGGCTGCGCCGGGTTTATCACCAAGGGCCTGATCCAGATTAGCTGGGAAGGCGCAGGCATTGGTTAACATTTATAGCTGAATTCAGCGACTGCCGAGCGTGCAACAAAGCCGAATCATGAAATAGAACATGCTCTGACAAAGAGCTAGTGATGATCAGATAAAACAGCATCGAGCATTCAAGTGACAACTGTCACCACTTGACAAGTGATCATTGAAACTCAGGGCCAGCGCCCTGATAAGATTTATGTATATCGTTATCATCAAGGATAACGGTCAACAACTAATACGGGTAATCTCTACTATGGCGAGTGTAGGACTCTTCTTTGGTAGCGACACAGGTAATACAGAAGCTGTCGCTAAAATGATCCAGAAGCAACTGGGCAAAAAACTGGTTGAAGTAAAAGATATCGCTAAAAGCAGCAAAGAAGATATCGACAACTTCGACCTGCTACTGTTAGGTATCCCTACCTGGTACTACGGCGAAGCGCAGTGTGACTGGGATGACTTCTTCCCTGAGCTGGAAGGTATCGACTTCTCGACCAAGCTTGTTGCTATTTTCGGTTGTGGTGACCAAGAAGATTACGCAGAGTACTTCTGTGACGCTATGGGTACGGTTCGTGAAATCGTGGAAGGCCGCGGCGCAACTATCGTTGGCCACTTCCCGACAGAAGGCTTTGAGTTTGAAGCATCAAAAGCACTTGTTGACGACAACCACTTCGTTGGCCTTTGCATCGATGAAGATCGCCAGCCTGAACTGACTGACGAGCGCGTAGAGAAGTGGGTAAACCAAATCTACGACGAAATGTGCCTGGCTGAACTGGCCGACTAATCGTCACTGTTACGCCCAAAAACGCGCTCTATGGCGCGTTTTTTATTTCTGTAATCGCAACCAGATCTGCATACCTCGAAATAGCTTACATACCCTATCCGTATATAAACATCTACGCAT
>NZ_JAKRFQ010000721.1 GCF_022347985.1 Photobacterium sp. OFAV2-7 | reverse complement strand
TGTCGAGAAGAAAGACAAGCAGGCTGCGAAAGAGATCCAGGCTGAGTTTGACCGTGCCCGTAGCCAGGTTTATACGCTTGTTCAATCTGCAGAAAAGCAAAATCAACATTTTGATCAGCTGATTGCATCTGGCAACAAGGCAGGTAATGCCCTAGTCGGAAAATCTATCATGGCGTTGGTTAAACAGACGGCAGAAATTGAGCGTGCTGCTTCTATTATTGGTGTTAGCAACCTAAATCCTGATACGGCTGACCACCAGTTCTAATTATCAGAAACACCTGATAACCACAATAAGTGAAAAGGGGCTCGGTTGAGCCCTTTTGTCGTCATATAAAAATGAGTGTGTGAGCTATGAAGTTGTATTTTGCCGCAGTGTTTTTTTCTTTATCTGCAATTTCTAATATCGTTAATGCCCAAGATGCCAATGCAGGTTCTTCGCCAGAAAAGCCTGATCCTAGTGTGATTAAAGCTTTGAAATCTGGCGGGGATACAACGGTCAAAAAATCAGGTCCTAATGCATTTTCGTTGCCTGCCGGTAACCTGCCTTTGTCAAAGCGCCTTGATTTCAGTGTTGGCAACAGTTTCTTTCGTAACCCATGGGTTCAGGCACCGGCAACGACCGATGCCCGTGATGGCTTGGGGCCATTGTTCAATACAAATGGTTGCCAGAACTGCCATATTAAGGATGGTCGCGGTCATCCGCCAGCGCCGGGAGACACCAATGCGGTTTCGATGCTGGTTCGCCTCAGTATTCCGGCGATGACCGCCGAGCAAAAGAAAGCTGTGATCACCGATGGTGTGATTCCGGAACCAACTTATGGTGGTCAGCTGCAAGATTTCTCTATATCAGGAGCCGAGCCGGAAGGTCAGATCAAACTTACTTATAGCGATGTGCCAGTGACCTTTGCTGATGGTGAAGTGATAACTCTGCGTAAGCCTGAACTGGCTATTACAGATTTGAACTACGGTCCGCTTCATTCCGATGTGTTGATGTCGGCCCGTATTGCCCCGCCGATGATCGGGCTTGGTCTGCTTGAACAGATCCCGGAGGCGACTTTGGTGGCAATAGCGAATGAGCAGAAAAATGCTGCTCAGGGTGTTTCTGGTAAGCTAAACAAAGTCTGGGATGTCGAGAAAAAACAGCTGGTAACCGGTCGTTTTGGCTGGAAAGCCGGTCAGCCTACGCTGATGCAGCAAAATGCTGCCGCATTCAACGGTGATGTTGGCCTGACAAGCAACTTGTTCCCGAACGAGAACTGTACTTCTCAGCAGTCGATATGTAACGAGCTGCCAGATGGCGGCAAACCAGAAGTCAGTGATAATGTGTTGGATTTTGTTGAGTTTTACTCACAACACTTGGCGGTGCCTTCACGCCGTAATGTTACTGATCCGCAGGTGATGAAAGGCGAGGCTATTTTTGCCGAAGTCGGATGTGACAGTTGCCACCGTAGCCAGATCACGACAGCGAAAAATACCGAGCTGCCGGCACTGTCTGAGCAGTTAATTAATCCGTACACCGATTTGCTCTTGCACGATATGGGCGAGGGGCTGGCCGATAACCGCGGTGAATTCTTGGCCAATGGTCGTGAATGGCGAACAGCGCCACTGTGGGGAATTGGCTATACCGAAGAAGTTAACGGCCATACTAACTTCCTGCATGACGGCAGGGCGAGAACCTTGATGGAAGCCGTGCTATGGCATGGTGGTGAAGCACAACAGAGCCGGGACAAGGTACTGACATTGCCGAAAGCGGATCGGGAAGCTCTGATTGCATTTCTGCAGTCATTGTAAAAGGAAGCGGACATGAAACGATCAGTAACATCGTTATCAGCGGTTGCAATCGCAATGGCTGTTACCGGGTGTAATGACCAGCAGCAAAGCATGACCGGTACGATTCATCAGCAGCACCTGCAGGCGGCGGAGCTGTTTTCAGATGCCGCTCACCAGATAAATGGTGAGATCACAGCCCTATGTCAGTCTTATGATGAAGAGCAGCTAGAGGCAGCACGTCAATCCTGGCAGCAGGTTATGCACAAGTGGATGGCATTGCAGGGGCGTGAGAAAGGCAGTGAAGAGGTGCTGGCGTTAAGCTGGCAAATCCAGTTCTGGCCTGACAAGAAGAATACAACCGGACGCAAGCTTAATCAGCTATTGAAGCAGGATACAGCATGGACGGCAGCCGATATTGCTGAGCAGAGTGTTGCGGTACAGGGGCTGGGGGCTGTTGAGTGGTTCTTGTATGAAAAGCCGACATTACTGCAAGGGGGCCAGGGATGTCAGTTGGTTGGCGCTATTGGTGATCGTCTGCAGCAAAGTGGCGAGCAACTGGCGAAAGCGTGGCAGGCAAATCCATGGCAGCAGCTAACGCCGCAGATGGCTCTTGGTGAGTATTTGGGAGCACTGAATAACCAGCTTGATTACAGTATGAAGAAGCTGACCCGCCCACTGGGTAAACCGGGTTCTCCTAAAGTTTATCAGGCTGAATCTTGGCGCTCAGAGACGTCCCTTGGCAATCTCAAGGTCAATGTGGAAGCGATGCAGCAGCTTTATCTGGCTGACGGTAAGGGGCTTGATACACTATTGCGCCAGCGTGGGTATGAGGTAACGGCTGATCAGATCACCAATCGCTTTGCTTCTCTGTTGGAGAGCTGGCCGAAATCGGACGCGATGGTACCGATGCTGAAGACCAAAGAAGGCTATCGTGAACTGCTGAACATCTATAACGGGTTGGAATATATTCAGATT
>NZ_JAKRFQ010000720.1 GCF_022347985.1 Photobacterium sp. OFAV2-7 | reverse complement strand
TTTGCCCCGTATCCAGGATTAGCCGGGCCGTTGTTTACCGGAGCGATGGCGACGATTGCTGAGCGCTACCGACATGGCCGCAAGGCAATGGACAGTATTTATAGCGGAGCTGGGATATTTTGGATTGTCGGGTTTATGGCCTTATTTGCGCTGCCATTAATCACCTTGTTCAAACCTGTATTGCCAATTGCTTTGTCTATTACTTTGCTGATCACCGGATACCTGTGTATTTCGGTGGGTGTCGAGCAGGTACGTAATGCCACCCAGATGGGTGTAGCAGGAACTATGGGTGTGGTGTTGGCGGTTTACGGTGCGGGTTTTGGCTTGCTGGCCGGCATTGTTCTTTATCTTCTTATCGAGTGGCGTAGCAAGCGTCAAAGTGCTGATGACACGGTTGAAGAAGAGCCTATTGAAATAGTAGAAAACTAACCTTTTATCACTTTTCTATCAGTTTGAGTTCCGGCTCCAGGCTAGAGGGGGCCGGCTATCAAGGAAGAATACCTATGTCTAAACACAATATTTATGAAATTGGCCTCGATAAAACGCCTGCAAATTATGAAAGCCTCAGCCCGCTTAGTTTCTTAGAGCGTGCTGCCAGTGTGTATCCGGATTATACCGCTATTGTTCATGGCCCTATTGTACGGACATGGAAGGAAACTGAATCACGTTGCCGCCAATTGGCTTCAGCACTTAACAAACAGGGGGTTCGTGAAGGTGATACTGTCTCAGTGGTGGCGCCTAATAGTCCTGAGGTGTTTGAAGCACATTTCGGGGTACCAATGTCAGGAGCTGTGCTAAATGCCATCAATACCCGCCTTGATGCCGATGCGATGGCATTTATTTTTCAGCATGCGGAAAGCAAAGTGGTCATTGTTGATCGCGAATTCACTGACGTTGTGAACAAAGCTTTGAAAATGATCGCTCATAAGCCATTGGTGATCGCCATTGATGATCCGCTATACCAACAGGGCTCACTGATTTCCCCTCTGACCTATGAAGAATTCATTTGCGGCGGTGATGAGGGCTATTTGTACGGACCTCCCGCTGATGAGTGGCAGGCCATTTCATTGAACTATACATCAGGAACGACGGGTAATCCTAAAGGTGTTGTTTACCATCACCGTGGTGCTCATTTGAACGCGGTAAGTAATATCCTTTCATGGGGAATGGGGCAGTTCCCGGTTTACTTGTGGACTCTACCTATGTTCCATTGCAATGGCTGGTGTTTCCCTTGGACCATTGCAGCAACGGTAGGGGTTAGTGTCAGCCTGCGCCATGTGAGAGCCGATGATATTTTTGCAGCTATCCATGAACACAAGGTTACCCATTTCTGTGGCGCGCCGATTGTGCTCAATATGATGAACAATGCTGACGATGCGATGAAGCAGGGAATTGATCATCAGGTCTACGCGATGACAGCAGGATCGGCACCGCCAGCTTCGGTGATTGAAGGCATGGAGGCAATGGGAATAGAGGTGACACATGTTTATGGCCTGACAGAAACCTATGGCCCTTGCGTAGTATGTGACTGGCAAAGAAGCTGGGATAACCTCAGTGGCCGGGAAAAGGCTCGTATGAAAGCCCGTCAGGGAGTGCGCTCACCGATGCAGGGCGAGTTGATGGTCGCCAACCCTGTAACGCTGGAGCCGGTACCCAAAAACGGTGCCGAAATGGGAGAGATTTTCTTACGGGGTAACATTGTGATGAAAGGTTACCTTAAAAATCCGTCAACCACTGACGAGGCATTGACTGAAGGATGGTTCAGAACCGGTGATTTGGCGGTCTGGCACTCGGATAATTACATTGAAATTAAAGATCGCTCGAAAGATATTATTATCTCAGGGGGCGAGAACATCTCCAGTATTGAGGTTGAGGACGTACTGTATCGCCATCCGGGTATTGAGGAAGTAGCAGTGATTGCCATGCCAGATGAGAAATGGGGAGAAGTACCGTGTGCCTTTGTCAAAACCCGTGATGAGTTCGTGCTAAGCCAGGAAGAAGTCATTGATTTTTGTCGCTCGCAGATGGCACATTTTAAGGCCCCTAAGAAAGTGGTTTTTACTCAGCTTCCTAAAACCTCGACAGGCAAAGTACAAAAATATGTGCTGAGAAATCTGGTGCGAGAATAAAGCTTAGGTAACATGTCTCCTGATAGTGTCTTGAAGGAGCAATGGAAAAGGCAATGCCACTATAAGCGGCATTGCCGCAATAAACTGATCAGCGTACATAGCTTGCTGATTGGTTACCTTCGCTCTGGAGCCTTGGGTATTAATTTTCTGATATCAATTACTAACACATCTTTTCAGTAGTTTTGTAGCACATAAATGACTTGGGAGTTCGGTGATAAGGTGCTACGTACATTTGGTCTAATTTATTTTTACCTACCCTATAAAATATCATGTTCTATACTTTTGATTACCTGAGGGATATGTTCTTCTAGTTAGCATTAAAGTCAACTCTAGCGGGGTGATTGGTTGCTTTGGGGTAAAAATGGATAACCGCTTAGTACTAATAAAGATTCTTTCATGGTTGTTCTTGTTTTTCCCGTGGTTTGTTTACGGTGATGCCTTGATCCGCAGTCAGGCAATGAAAGCCAGTACCATTGCTGAATTCTATATTGAAGAGAAGGGGGTTAGGGTTGAGCTTGAAATAGGTTCAAACGCTCTTCCTGTCTTTCGTAATCTGCTTCCGGATCCTGTATATCAGTATTTAGGTTTCGGGCAGACATCTTTTTCAAAGCGATTTAGATC
>NZ_JAKRFQ010000719.1 GCF_022347985.1 Photobacterium sp. OFAV2-7 | reverse complement strand
CTGCGGGTTCAGCATTTTAGCCAGGTCGTCTTCGACATTACCGGTTAGCTGAAGGTTGAATTGCTGCTGTAGGAATTCGAAAATGGCTTCGTTGACGAACTCCGGTGGGTTAGGGCCCAGGTAGATGTTCTGGATACCCAGGTTGAACAGCGCCAGCAGGATAAGAACGGCTTTTTGCTCCATCCAGGACAGAACGATGTTCACAGGCAGCTCGTTAACCGGCACACCCATCGCATCGCTCAGTGCAAGTGCAATCATGACTGCACCATAGCTGTCGTTACACTGGCCAAGGTCAAGGTAACGCGGGATCTCGGTGCCCGGTATAGTACCGAAGTCATGGTCATTGAAGCGGAACTTGCCACAAGACGAGGTCAGGATAATGCAGTCGTCCGGGATGGATAGCGCAAGATCACGGAAGTAATCGTTCGGTTTACCAGGCTTGTCACAGCCGGCAACTACAAAGAACTGCTTGATCTTACCAGCGTTAACGGCTTCAAGAATTTGCGGAGCAAGGCCAAGAATTGTCTTGTAGTTGTGGCCTGTCATTAGCGTGTCATCGCTGTCGAAGCCTTCGATATCCGGCAGGCTTAGTGTCTGTTCGATCAGCTGCGTGAAGTCGTCTTCTAGCTGGCGACAGTTGTCGATACCGACGATACCGTAGCTGTACAGGCGATCGGCATAATCTGCTCGGCCTGTTGGCGGAACGATACAGTTAGTCGTCACAATGATAGTACCGTTCCACTTCTGGAACAGCTGCTTTTGGTCGAACCAGGCTTTACCGATGTTGCCTTTTAGGTGGCTGTACTTGCGTAGCTCCGGATAACCGTGGGCTGGCAGCATTTCTGAGTGGGTGTAGATGTTGATGCCTTTGCCTTCGGTAGCAATCAACAGGCGCTCTAGCAGGTCAAGATCGTGACCGGTTACCAGAATACCTTTACCTTCAGCTTTGTTCTGCGGTACGCAAACAGGAGTAGGGATCCCTAGGCGACCGTGATGAGCTTCACCAAGGCGAGACATGATCTCGCTACCGGCTCCGCCGACTTTCATCAGCTGGGCAATGTGCTGGTCAAAGCTAAAGTTAACGTTTGTTAGCGTGAAGTATAGTGTTTCGGCGATAACATCATCCACCGATTTGGTATCCGCGCCAAGATCGTCGGCGTGGGTACGGTATGCAGACAGGCCTTTTAGGCCGAAAATCATAATATCCTGAAGGCGAGACAGGGTTTCATCCTTACCACATGTACCCTGAGTTTTACCTGTGCTGCCACAGCCGCCGCTTTGGGCCATTGAGCACTGGTGACAAAACATTGCTAGGTTCGACATTATTGCATTCCTTAAAAGGTGTATTTATTGTGCAACTTTATAATAGGGGAGGAGGATATAGGTACTGAATGCCCCGGGTCATTGATCCGGATCATTATCTGCCCAATAACCTACATTTGAAATGAAACTTTTGATGCCGAGCAGGAAAGCATCAGCTTTTACGGTTTTTTCAGGATTGGGTCATATTGGTTGAGAGGGACTATTCATGTATAGGCATTTCAAAAGCCTCTTGCAACCATTCAATAAATACTCTGACACGGGGAGAGTGCTTTCGGTTGCTCGGGTAGATAATCGACACCGGCGACGGCGTGGGCGGGTAATCGCTTAACAGCTCGATAAGCAGTCCTTGTGCTAAATCTTTCTCAACATGATAACGAGGCACCTGAACGATACCTAAACCCTGACGGGCTGCGGAGACGAGTGTTTCTGCTGAGTTCACTATCAATGAGGTTGGCAGACTTTGGTGAACGATCTTGTTGTTGATAGTAAACTCGAGCGGCATAGGTTCGCTGCTGCCAGTTGCGCGAAATCCTATCATTTGATGTTCAGCTAAGTCATCCGGGTGAGAGGGCAAGCCAAACTGGCGCACGTAATCCACTGATGCAACCGACACTTCCTCGAGAGTCGCAATGTGACGGGCAACCAACTCTTCAACTTGGGGTGTTCCTACACGAAGGACACAATCGATGCCTTCACGAACGAGATCCACAAGCCGATCATCTTCGCTCATAAAAAGTTCGATTTCCGGATAATTTTGCAGAAAGTGAGGAAGTTTCGGCAGAAGAAAATGTCTGGCTAGTGTGCCATGGACATCAACACGTAACCTCCCTGTCGGTATTAAGCCGGAAAATGCACTTTCTGCATCTTCCACATCTCTGATGATAGACAGGCAGCGGTGATAGAAGTTGTCGCCATCCAATGTTGGGGTTACCTGTCTTGTTGTCCTTTCTAATAAACGAACCCCAAGCCTCTTCTCAATTTGCTTGACTGCATCCGTGACTGTGGAACGGGGCAAGTTTAAATCTTCAGCTGCGAGTGTGAAGCTTCGCCTTTCCAGTACGCGTGTGAAAACGCGCATTGCATCAATTCTGTCCATGACTATTCGATATTTTCGGATACTGATAACGAATAGTAGGTAATTATCCGAAAATTCTAAAGTGTTAAGGTTGCTATCGTTCTATGGCTGGTGCAGAACCCTCATAGCTATTTGCTATAGACGTATACATAATGAATGATAGGAGAAGGCATATGTCCAGGACTAAAAGAGTTGCATTAGTGACGGGAGCGTCACGGGGGATTGGTGCTAATGTTGCCAAACGTCTTGCTAAGGATGGGATTGCTGTTGTCGTTAATTATGCTGGAAACAGGGAAGCCGCAGAAGCCGTTGTGCAGGAGATTGCGGCTAATGGTGGCGTGGCTATGGCCCATCA
>NZ_JAKRFQ010000718.1 GCF_022347985.1 Photobacterium sp. OFAV2-7 | reverse complement strand
AGCTGAATTAGGGGATGTTTACAATACCCGCTGTCTTATATCATCCGGTTTTCACCATGTCCTACCAATGTCCACTTTGTCATTCGCCGCTCAGTCTTCAGGCTAACTCGTGGCGCTGCGAAAACAACCACCAGTTTGATCAGGCCAAAGAAGGCTATGTCAACCTGATGCCGGTCCACCACAAAAGCTCGAAAAACCCGGGTGACAATAAAGAAATGATGCAGGCTCGCCGTCTGTTTCTCAATACGGACCACTACCAGCCGTTACGTCAAAAGGTGGTCGAACAACTGGATCAATATCTGCCGGCTGATTCACAGCACCTGCTCGATATCGGCTGCGGTGAGGGTTACTACACCTCTGAGTTTGTTCACCTGAAACAGGTCCACCCGGCACTTTGCATCCACGGGTTGGATATCTCCAAAGTCGCTGTCCGTTATGCGGCCAAACGTTATCAAGCATGTCATTTCTGTGTCGCCTCCAGCCATAGATTGCCTTTCTCTGACGGTGTACTTGATGGCGTGGTGCGGATCTATGCCCCTTGCAAGGACGAAGAGCTTTACCGTGCCATCAAAGCCGGCGGAATTTTGGTAACGGTAACCCCTGCGGCCCGTCACCTGTACCAGCTAAAAGCCCTCATCTACGATGACGTACGCCTGCATGAGATGACAGCAGAAAGCATCGAAGGCTTCGAGTTGGTTTCCGACCAGCAGCTGCATTACGACATGAGTCTCTCCGGTGAAGAAGCAACAGCATTAATGCAGATGACGCCATTTGCCTGGAAAACCTCCGAGGCAGTGTGGGAGCAGCTCCGTTCGGCCAACGAATTTAGCTGCGAAGCAGACTTTTCAGTTCGGGTGTATCGCAGACAATAGATCCAGCGCATGACAGCTCCTGTCCGGTCTCGGCCTCTGGCTTGGACCGGGTAGAGCACTTAGTAAACAGAAAGCCCAACGCCAATTGAAATTAATTCTTATTTTCATTGCCAGCTAATTTCATCTCTCTTATCATTTCGCACCGTCTACAGTTATATCAAGTGATTATCTCAAGCAGCTATCAGCAATAGCTTTTGTGGCTAACGCTTCATGCTTGGTATTTTCGAAGATAAATACTGTTTTAACCTGTAACTTCTCAGAGCACAGTGGTGAATGAATGAAGAATTGGCTCTCCCTCGGATTGGTCAGCCTGCTAATGGGATGCGCGACCCAGCCAGCCACAACACAATCAGACTCGGATACAGCTCCACTTCCGACAACTTTTTATGACTACACAATCACCACCCCACAAGGTCAGACCTTAAGCATAAGCGAGCTAGCCCGGGCTTTGCAGAATGCCGATATTGTTCTGGTTGGCGAGTGGCACGGCCACCCCGGTACCCATCTGATGCAGGCACAACTGTTTGCCCAGCTCTATCGCCTGAATCCGGATATGGCCCTGTCAATGGAGCAGTTTACCCGAGAGAAACAGAATGTGGTCAACCAGTATCTTAACGGGGAAATTGGTGAGAAAACATTAATCAAGGAAGGCCACGCCTGGCCAAACTACGCCAGTGACTATCGTCCGCTGGTCGAGTTTGCCAAGCATAATAAACTCGACGTCATTGCGGCCAACGCGCCCAGACCCATTGTCCGCTGCATTGGTAAAAACGGGGCTGAGTACCTCGACAAACTACCGGCCACTGAGCGCAACTGGGTAGCCGAATCGCTGACTTTGGACAACGACGCCTACCAGCAAAAGTTTATTGCCTCTATGCATCACGGTGATGAAGCAAGAACCTTGCGCCAGTTTGCCGCCCAGACAGCCTGGGACGATACGATGGCTGAAAGTATGGTGAATTATCTTGCTTTGCACCCCAACAGGCAGATCATCCACGTTGCCGGTCGCTTTCATGTGGCAGAAGGACTCGGCACCGCGTCGCGTATTCGTGCCCGAAACCCGGATTTGAATGTCATGATGGTTACCCCGGTGACTGCCAGCTCGACGCTGGCTGAATCAGCTCCTGACTATCGTGTTGAGGTGATGGCACTGCCGCAAAGCTACATCGACAATGACAAGATGATGGCAGCCATGAGCAAAATACACGGAAGGAACAAGACGTTGAAGTGTTACCCGTAGGGCATTTGAACAGAACCCCACCGGCGGCCAAGCTTGTGGGGTTCTTTGGGAGAGGTACAGCTAATATCTCCTAGAGGGCATCATATTGTCTGACAGCTGTCTGGCGGCTGAACACATCCCCATATCAATCCTACCATTCTGGGTAAGCTCCAGTTTTACCGCTAACAAATACTAATTAAGAATATACTTCTATCATAAGTCTCGCTGTTCGAAAATTAGACTACCAGTAAAATACCTAACAGATAATAGCACCAACCTGAGACAAATAGGCAGCATATATCACCTACCTATTGTTTCATTATTGTTAAAATATAGATGTTCTTTCTTTCTCCGTTGCGATAAAACATTATTCCAGAGGGTAAACGATAGCCGACTTGTCGCCCTCATACTGACCATCACCATTGGCAAGGAGCTTGTGACATGGAATTCAAGAAAATCAAAAACAATAAACTGCTTACCGCAGCCTGCGTTGCTGCCTCTCTCGCGCTCTCATCCCCTTCTGTATTGGCAGATGTCGCCAAAGTCGCCGTCTCGCAAATTGTAGAGCATCCGGCCCTTGATGCCGCCCGACAGGGACTGCTGGATGGCCTGAAGGAAAAAGGGTATGTCGAAGGGGAAAACCTCGAATTTACCTACCAGACCGCACAGG
>NZ_JAKRFQ010000074.1 GCF_022347985.1 Photobacterium sp. OFAV2-7 | reverse complement strand
TCGGAATAATTACCGGTACCTGGTCATCGATTTCGGTCGGTACCTCACTACCGGAACTGTTTGGTTTGCGTACCGAGCACTACATGCCTAAGCCACTGACGGATGAGCCGTAACAGGTTTGGTAATAGCCTTTATGGCTCACGATACACCAAGGCCGCAACACGCGGCCTTGTCTAGTTTTCTGGTCATCAAAGTGTTTTAAAGTAGAGACGCTTTGAATAAATTTGTCTTTTTTTCATTTTTATGCAGGCAAAATGCGAATAACTTGTCGATAATAATTTTAATATTTGTTTGCAAAGTGAGGTTTGTGTCACAGATATTCTCAAAATGGCAGTGATAAAGGTAGATATTAACCGGTATTAATATTGCATTTATCAATAGTGAGCATGAAGAGTCCTACTTAATACACTGATAAATGACAAGGGCGACATTATGTATGATACAGAAATGAAGCTAAACCATCAGATTGTTCAATTTGTAGAAACGCAATTGCATGAGCTGTTGTCACCTGAAGCAGACCAGGTATCAGCAGTACAGAATCACGAGAATATGCAGGCCGTAATGCTGTCTATACTGGCCCAGTACCTGTCCGGGCTCAAAGCCATCAACTGTCTGTTGGGCAAAGGCTTCGTCGCCCAGACTCGGGGTATTTTCCAGACCCTGGGTGATGATTATGAAGATATCATTTTCCTTAGCTTGCCAAGCCAGGATGGTGAAGTTTCACCATTGCATCATGAGTACCTGAAGAGTGCAGCTGGTGATGAGTGCCATGGTTGTTATAGCCCCGTGTCACGCTGTGAAATTCGCAATATGATCAAGCGAGCTAAAAACATCAACCATAATGTTTTCCAGCTTTATCCGAAAAAGCAGGCCCTACAGGTGTTGCGTCCCACCGGGGGCAAACCTTGCTCGGTGGATGTTGCCATCGACCTACACCGTCACTTTGCCTACAAAGCGATTTTGCTAACGGTATTGACCGCCAAAGTTGCCAACAACGTAGAGATTATGCGCGCGTGCCTGAACTATCGTGCTCACCTGGAAATGATTGATCCCCGCACTGTTGAGTTTATTGCAGCAGAGCACCCGCAGACCCATACGCGTGAAATGGGTGTCGTTCCCCGTTATGCGGCGGCAAGGTAAAGAAAACCGACGGCTACCCAAGCCTTCATCAATTGTGTTAATTTCATATACCCAAGCTACCTCAAGATGCAGGGTTCAGAGTGAGACCAGCGGGTTCAGTTCAAGGAAAATAACGGTAGTAATGGTAGCCCCTTTCAACGTTATTTGACACAGAAATGGGCTCGCTGGCTCACTCCCAAAGGGCGAGTTCCAGTTCTCTTAAATAGATAAGGGCTTCTACGCGTTGTTACCGATTATTAATTTAGAGCCACTAGATTTTCAAATCGGTGCCTAGCCTAGTAGCCAAGTAATTCTCGCTGAAACGAGCATCTTGAGGTAGTTTGGGTATAGTATGCTTTTGAAAAGGAAATTTGGGTAGATCATGGGAAAGAAAGAGTTAGATACTAAAATTGTGACTGCTGGGCGCACCAAGAAGTGGACCCAGCATTTGGTTAACCCGCCAGTGAGCCGAGCTTCGACCATTGTTTTCGATTCTGTTGCAGAGATGAAGCATGCAACGGCAAACAGGGCCAATAAAGAGCTGTTTTACGGTCGCCGTGGAACCAATACCCACTTTGCCTTTCAAGATGCCATGGTCGAGTTGGAGGGCGGGGTAGGTTGTGCACTGTATCCATGTGGTACCGCAGCAATATCAAATGCAATCTTGTCCTTTGTTAAAGCGGGCGACCATATCCTGATGGTCGATGGGGTGTATGAGCCAACCCGAGATTTCTGCGATAAGATACTGGATAAAATGGGTGTTGAGACAACCTATTATGATCCGATGATTGGTGAGGGGATCCGAGATCTGATCCGCCCTAATACCACTGTGCTATTTCTTGAGTCTCCGTGCTCAATCACCATGGAAGTACAGGATGTGCCGACTTTGGCACGCATCGCCCATGAGCATGATCTTGTCGTGATGTTGGATAATACCTGGGCCTCTCCTATTAACTTCCAGCCGTTTGAGCACGGTGTTGATATTTCGATTCAGGCCGCAACTAAGTACATTGTCGGCCACTCTGATGTCATGCTCGGTACGGCTACGGCTAATGAACGCTGCTGGGATCAGTTACGTGAGAATAGCTATCTGATGGGCCAGTGTACGTCTCCTGATGATGTCTACCTTGCAATGCGCGGATTGCGTACGTTAGGTGTCCGCCTGAAACAGCATGAGCAGAATAGCCTGAAAATTGCCAAATGGTTGGCAGAGCGTGAAGAAGTCGATCATGTTCGCCACCCTGCCTTGGAAAGCTGTGAAGGGCACGAATTCTACCAACGTGACTTCAAAGGTTGTAACGGGCTCTTTTCGCTGGTGCTGAACCGCGGAAATACCGAGGCGCTAACAGCACTGCTGGACGGGATGGAGCACTTTAGCATGGGGTACTCCTGGGGCGGTTTTGAAAGCCTGATTTTGGCCAATGAGAATATCAACTCGATTCGTACCGCCAAGAAAAAAGACTTTGCCGGACCAATGTTACGCCTGCATATCGGCCTGGAAGACTGTGACGATCTAATTCGTGACTTGGAAAAAGGGTTTGAGCGTTTCAATGCTGTGCTGAACAGCTAATTCTGATCGGGTAACTTAGGTATATCAAACAGGCCGCTTTTGCGGCCTGTTTGCGTTTAGGTAAGGGGCTTTTTATTGTTCGATTTCATCTTGAAGCTGGGCTAAAAACCCTTTCATGTAAACCGTTCGTTTGTGCGCTTCTCTTCTTCCTGCTTCCGTGTTCATTGTATTTTCCAGCTTGAATAGCTTGTTATAGAAATGGTCGACACAGAATGCCCGGTCGTTGTACTCGCGCTGCTGGCAAAACGGGTCGTCATCGGAGTAAAGGCGGGCATTGAATGAGCTGCTAACCTGGATACAGCGAGCGATGCCAATGGCACCGAGGGCATCTATGCGGTCGGCATCCTGGACGATCGCGGCCTCCACTGTTTGGGGGGCGATATTGGCACTGTAGCTATGGGCTTCAATGGCATGTTTGATTTCATCAAAAAATATAGCTGGATAGTTTATCTCGGCCAAGACTCTGATTGCTTCAACGCCGGCAAGCTTAGAGCTGTTGCGGCGCTCTGGGTGGTTTTTGGGCAGAGATACACAATCATGAAGCCAGGCTGCCGGGATAACCACTTCCGGCTTGGCGTTTTCGGTAATGGCAAAAGACTTCGCCGCCGTAACAACACGTTCAATATGGCTGAGATCATGGGCTGGATCTGTGGTCATTTGTTGTACAACATAGTCTTTTAGTTAGTGTTCGAATTGTTCGAGTTGCAGTTCAGTCACAGCGATAACCTTAAATGATTCCATACGAGCTCAAGTCTTTGTCTAGACTAATGTTATACCCAAACTATCTCAATATGCAGGATTCAAAGTGAAACAAGCATCTTGAGGTTGTTTTTGCATTAGGCAGATTTAAGGAGCCAGAATCACCATGAACTATAAACTGACGGTAATCGCAATAGTGGCACTTGGCGTAATGGGGTGTAGTAGCTCGGAGATTGAGAATTATCAGCTTTTTCCTGATGAGTATGTAAGTAATGTTGAGTATGACAGCATTTATCATTACGGTTATAACCAAGGCTGTGAGAGTGCATTAAATTTAAAAGGGCAGCCTGACATGGATTACCTGAAAGACATTACGTTAGATAACAGTGATACGCGGTTTAACGAAGGTTGGGATGATGGCAATGCGGCTTGCAAGGACGGTGTTCGAAGAATAATGCCAACGTCGAAGATCTCAGGGGGAACGATACAGAGTACTTACTAATTTGGGGCAGCGACTATTCTTAGCTAACTATAAAGAAAAAAACAGACCCGAGGGTCTGTTTTTATTCTGCTCAATATTACTATCGGAAATGAAGAAATAAACCTAGCCTGATTTTTTTCTTAATCATTGTTGATACCGACATTTATATTATGCAACTGATGCTTACGCAGCAGTAGGTCTTGTCAGTGAGTGTACTTGGCCTTCACGGAATGCGACAGGAACAACCGCATGAACCTCTGGAAGCAACAAGTATGCATCATCATTTGCATCATTATTCATTTCAACAACGATTTGAAGATGCTGATCTAGTGCTTTGTAGAGGTTTGGTTTATGTTGCTTATTACCTTGATTGCCAAACTGACTATAATGACCTTTACTGGAATATACCCAGATATTGAAAGGGTCATCGCCCCTTTCAAGTTGCTCGATAAAATCGGCGATATGTCTCATAAAAGTCCTTTTTGTCAATATCAATATCTTTGTATTGATGTGTCTATTATGGGAGGAAGACAGGATTTTTCAATTTGAATTCAGTAGCTTTATTCAAGTTATGTGATCTTTGTAGTGTTTTAAATGAAAACGACTAAGCACAAATATTCCATTTCCTATCTTCAGTGACGAACCACAAATAAAACAATACACAAATATACCAAATAGCAATATAGATAAATTGTTATTAAGTATTAAGATCTATCATTTAAATATATTTATTAATATCAAAAAATCGCTTTTAGATATTAATCTTGCCCTCTATTAAACTAAGTGCTTATTGGTTTAGGTATGCAATTTGTTGCCATTTATATTAGGAGATAATTTGTCACTAATAAAATATAAAAGTGAATTAGCAGTAATTGGTGGAAAATTTGACGCTGAATATAATAGCGTCAATTATTCGACTATTTCTTACGCTTTATTCGGTCTTAAAATAATAATTGGCTGAGGCCGAGGCATCATATCCATCGTCCGATATAACTCCATATGCTGTTGACGAAACTGCCGTGCTGAAGCGTCGTCGGAAGCAGGGACAGTTGATGTGGTTGTGCAACCAATTAAATATAAACCAGTAATTGCAGTGACCAATGATTTACACATAGCTGAAACTCATTGAATTAGCGCTATCAGACAAGAAAATCACCAGATTAGCCGAACGGCTGGAAGGACTTAGATGAAGGTAGTGCCGGTTACATTTAGTTAAGTGTAATTGACAGAATAAAATGCTGATAAGGACTGGGTTGCGTACAAAAAGCCAATGTCTTGATGCCAGCTGCCAATATTGTTCATGATTCGATCAGAATTCAGGTATCATAATTGGCTGTTCCATAACGAGATAAAGTCATGTCAGAGACCCCGGTAAAAGTTATTCAGAAGGCCACATGGGTTGGCTCGATCGCTAACGTCGGTTTGGCCGTATTGAAAATAACAGTGGGTAAGATAACAGGTAGCCAGGCGCTGGTGGCGGATGGCGTCCATAGTTTTTCGGATCTGGTTACCGACACGGCTATCCTTATTGGCTCCCGCTACTGGACGGCTCCGGCGGATAAAGGCCATCCGTATGGACATGGCCGCTTTGAAACGCTAACAAATATTTTTATTGGTGTGCTGCTGGCTTTTGTCGGCCTGGGAATAGGCTGGGATTCGATTAGCTCATTGGGCCATGATTCAACCACCAAGCCGGGAATGCTGGCATTTGTTGCCGCGTTGGCTTCCATCTTGGTTAAAGAAGCTCTGTATCGCTGGACAGTTACCCAGGCCAAAAGAATCAATAGCCGGGCCTTGCACGCCAATGCATGGCACCATCGCTCCGATGCGCTCAGTTCGCTGCCGGTTGCTGTAGCTGTAATTGCTAATCTCTTTTTCCCGGATCTGCATTATCTCGATCAGGTGGCGGCACTGATTGTGACTGCGATGATCTTGAAAGCTGCCTTTGAGATACTTTGGCCTGCTTTGCTGGAACTGACAGAGGCCGAAGCCGATAGTGAGATAGAAGATAAGATTCAGAGCTATGCCGAGTCTGATCCCGATATCCGTGAAGTGCATGCAATTCGAAGCCGTCGCACGGGAAGTACGATTCTGCTGGATTTTCACTTGTTGGTGGAGCCATCCATGAGTGTTGATCATGCCCACACGATTAGCGAGAACTTCAAGTCACATATTCTCAAGCAAATCGATGAGGTTGTTGATGTGATTATTCATATCGAGCCTTATACATGTGCTGAGCGGGTGATTAATCCCTGCTGTGAAGACAAGCAATGTGATTAAACCGGCAGCACCCGCCTAGAGGAGCGAAGGTATGACAGAGATAAACACCTGCAACGAGCAGGTGTTTTTTTATTGGGCCAGTAGTATTTTTTTATGGTTGTCTCAACTTTGAGATAGCGTCTTAACGCTGACCTTCACTAGGCTTTTAACTTAGTTACTTATCAATGTCTCACCTGAGCGGTTCGGGGGAGGATGTCGGTTTCGATGAGGGTAGGTTATGCCATTAGTAAGAATCAAATCATTGCCGTTTGATCATGAAGTCCCTGTGCCACAGGTTATTAGTGCGCTGTCCCAGGCAATTTCTGATGCAGCTAACATTGAGCAGCAGCATATCATGGTGACTTGGGAGTACCTTGCCCAATCACACTATTCCCACCATGGGAAAGTTGCAGCCAACCAGCCGATTAATACACACCCTCTACTTATTGATCTGATTGCGCCTAACTTTAACACTGAAAAGCAGATAGCCTCGATGCTTGAACTGATTGCCCATACCATAGCCGAGCAGGTTCCAATCGCTAAAAACAACATTTTCATTAACTTTACACCGGCCTATAGCGATGGGGTTTATGATGAAGGACATATTGTTGAGTGGGATATGTAGCTTTTATCAATCAAGAAAAGGCTGATTTATGACCAAGAAGCCTGATCTGGCACACAGAATGAAAAAAAGTCAGCTATTTATTGGCTGACTTTTTCAGTTTATGGCCTGAGTAATTATGTACTTTGAGTTTGGCTTACCGTGGCTTAACAGGGCCAGAATAAGCGGCAAATAGGATTAAACCGCCTGAGTGCTGGTACTTGTAGTCGTGGCCTGGATATCGACGCTGAAGCTGTGGAACCAAGCGAACTGAATAGTCATGCTCAGTTTTGGTGTTTATATCTAATGATTCTATAACAGCTAGCGATTTGTACCACACTTGTTGTGATTGTAAATGCTTTGTTATCTTTAAGGGGTGGTACACAAACATGGAATGTCTATGAAAGCACTTGAAGCAAATTTCGATGGGTTGGTAGGGCCAACCCATAACTACAGCGGGTTGTCGTTTGGTAATGTCGCTTCGGCTAAAAACCAGGCTGCACCGTCGAACCCCAAGCAGGCCGCAAAACAGGGGCTGGCAAAAATGAAAGCCCTGTCTGACATGGGGATGATTCAAGGTGTGCTGGCACCGCAGGAACGCCCGGATGTAAAGACCCTGCGTCAGGTTGGCTTTACCGGTAGTGATAAAGCGGTGATTGAGCAGGCGGCGAAACAGGCACCGAAGGTGCTAGCTGCCTGTTGTTCGGCTTCAAGTATGTGGACGGCCAATGCCGCAACGGTATCGCCATCGGCAGATACGGCAGACGGTAAGATTCATTTTACGCCAGCCAACTTAACCAATAAGTTTCACCGCTCGATTGAACACGAGGTGACAGGTCGGATCCTGAAAGCAACTTTTTCTTCGCCAGAGCATTTTGTTCACCATTCTGCCTTGCCTGCAGTCGAGCATTTTGGCGATGAAGGTGCAGCGAACCATACTCGCTTTTGCCATCAATATAATGAACGAGGCATTGAGTTTTTCGTATATGGTCGCCACGCCTTTGATAGCCGCCACCCAGCACCGGTGAAGTTCCCGGCCCGGCACACTTTTGAAGCCTGCGAGGCGGTAGCACGACTGCATCAGCTTGAGAATGATGACGTGGTGATTGCCCAGCAAAATCCAGCAGTGATTGATCAGGGTGTCTTTCATAACGATGTGATTGCGGTAGGCAACAAGGATATTTTGTTCTGCCATGAGCAGGCTTTTTTGAATCAGCAAGCGGTTTATGACGAGCTTACCCAGAAAATGTCAGGCAACTTCAATATCATTGAAGTGCCGACCAGTGCCGTATCGGTTGATGATGCCGTAACCAGCTATCTGTTTAATTCGCAGTTACTTGCCTTGCCCTCAGGCGAAACCTTGCTGGTGCTCCCTGAAGAGTGTCGCAATAACCCCAATGTCTGGGCGTATATAGAGCAGATGCTGGCGGAAAAACGCGGTATCGACAGGGTTCAGATTTTCGATTTGAAACAAAGTATGGCCAACGGTGGCGGCCCAGCATGTCTGCGCTTGCGTGTTGTGCTGAATGAACAGGAACAACAGGCGGTGAATCCCTCCACCTTGATGAATGAGACCTTGTTCAATCGTCTCAATCAGTGGGTAGAGACGCATTACCGCGATAGCCTGGTTGAAGCAGATCTCGCTGATCCGCAACTACTTGATGAATCCCGCACCGCACTAGATGAGCTGACACAAATCCTCTCGCTCGGTGCCGTTTATCCATTTCAGCGATAATCCATCCCAAATAAGCGGTACACCTGTACCGCTTAGACTTAACCTATATCGGTGTCTCTATTGCCAAGACATTGATGTCTTACTATCTGATAACAATAGCAATATCTCAATTACGAGATATGTCAGGCTGCTATTTTTATCGCAAAATCAATCGTGTATTGCAATTTCGATACAATGATTATCTCAAGGTGTTGATTTTAATGTAAATATAGATTGGCACGAGTTCTGATTCCCTGTTCCTGATTGTGAATTTGGAGGTAGGGAATGAAAAAAGCGCTTGTGGCAACTCTTGGCATCATCTTGACTGGCTGTGGTTCGGAATCTTCACCGTCGATATCTGGCTTAACAGAAAGTACCCGTCTTAGTGATAATAATGCACCGCCTAATGCACGGTTTGAGCAATACCGGATCAGTGCGTTTGAGCTGGATCCTAGCCAATTCGCACTAGCGGGAAATAGGGTGTTTCTTAAAGTCTATTCATCTTCAGGTAATGTACTTTTTCTAGGGCAGATAAATAAGCAGAAACCTGTTTCGCTTCCGCTTTCACTGCCAAATAGTGAGAGGGTTGTAAAGTTTGATCTATTTAGCGATTTAGATGGCGACAATAGTATTTCAAGGGAGAGGCAGCTATGAGCCGATATTTCAGGGGAATCTTGTTGGCCGCAATGTTGGCAATACCACAGGCAAAAGCAGCAACAGTATCTGTTCAGTTGAAAGATACGATCAAGCAAGGAAGCGGGAGTATTGATCTATTTCGTGCCAAACAGCAAAAGAACAATTTGTCAGCTGCAGATTTGGAGGAAATGAGAACTGAGCACGGTGGTTCATTGGTTTTTGCCGTTGATGTCAATGAAGCAGCCAACGGGTCGGAGAAGGCGTCTTGCCAGGGGGTGGCAATTGAATCAGCAGTGCTCACTGTTGTTATCGATGGAAATAGTATCTCTTTTAGTAATTACTCGACCCCAACGGAGTCTATGCTGGCCAAAGTCGGTACTACTGAACGGAAGCTTTATTATACCCTGATAGGCCAGACTGGCTCGTCATTAATCACGCCGAGCAGTAGTAGTGAGTTGAACGGGAGCTCGTATGATGCGCTGATCACTATGCCGGTAGATATGGCTTTGGATAATGCGACTTCGGCAATATTAGACGTCACCCTGCTGGAGACAAATACCTCTTTGGGAGATCCCGAAGCGTTTTATGATTACACGGCAGGTTTTGAAGACCTTGCACTTGTCAGTTCGGAAGACTCCACGTACTTGGCAGGGCTGGCACCGGGTCAAAATGAGGCACCATTGGTCATCACTCAGGGGCAGGTTTTGAACCCGGTTGACTCTTGGGTCTATTATCCTTCAGCTGTTGAGTACTATATTGCCGCCTATGAGGACAATTACCCGGCTAAGAGCGACTATGACTTCAATGATCTGGTTGTCGGTTATCGAGTCGGCCTTGGCATGGAAGATGATAAAGTCAGCTCTCTGCTGATATATGGTTATATCATCGCACGTGGCTCAGGTTTTACCCATGATTGGTATTTACACATAGGCTTGCCAGATGATGCTTCGGGAAGTGGCACGCTAAACTTGTTCAAAGCGGGCTCTAGCGAGCAGGAGAACGGGTATCCGAAGTCGATTTCCCAATCTGGTAGTTTTGATCAGCGCTTGCTTCAGGGAACCAAGTCCCTGATGCAGATACCGGGGCTTGAGTTTGCCAATACAGAGGCTCAGGTCTCACTCATTCAGGGGCAGAAATTCAGTGTCTCGTTTGACTTTGATACACCCCTAGACCTGGAGGATGTTGCACTCCCACCCTACGATCCCTATTTGCATGTGACCAATACGGGTTATGAAATTCACCTGCCAGAGTTTGCATCGCGGCTAGGAAGTTCGGTCAATAGTGCAGAAGGCGTTGGCGGCTTTAAAAATGAGCAGGGCTACCCGTTTGTCGTGATAATTCCGGAAGACTGGGAGCCGCCCCTCGAACATGTTGACCTTGGTGACGCGTATAGCTCATTTTTGGGGTATGTCTCTAGTTCAGGTTCGGAGAACACCTCTTGGTATACTCAGCCGTCAGAAACAAAAATCAAAGGAATTGGGAAAGCTTTTTGGAAATGGGATTAATATTAAGACAACTTAGCGACCTTTCGAGGTCGTTTTGTTGCCTGTTAGGGGTACCTAGGCTTGACCTGTTT
>NZ_JAKRFQ010000717.1 GCF_022347985.1 Photobacterium sp. OFAV2-7 | reverse complement strand
TGAATAATACCCCTGCCTGGTCCGTCCAGTTAAATTTAACACAATGAGAACAAAAGACTAACTTTTAAGCGAGGTTAACTTATGCCATTGACTAAAATTATTTCTCTGAGCCGAGTTATACCAGGAACAACAGCATATTGGGTGATTGTTGCTCACCCTTTAAAACAACAACATAAATCGATTGCATATTGATATTTTCTCGGTACACTCTTCCAAAAATAAGAAGAAAGGCAGCCAGGTTTCAGTAGATATGAATGTTATTGAAAAGTTATGTGTAGTCACAGCTGTTTACGGTCTGGCGGCATGCAAAACTGAGAACCAACTCGATCTTGGTTCATTGAGCATTAATTCTTCTAATCAAGAAGTAGCTATTTCAGGTCTTGTCGTAACAAAGCAACACAGCCCATTATCGGTTCCTGAAGAATACAATCATATCCATACTCTTTCTTCTCACCTGCTCGAACATCATTGGTTGCAACACGCTAACTTTCTAGGCGATCTCGCCGAGTTAAAGGCTATGTTCAAGAAAACAAGCCTGCCTGAAGCGGCTTCATTCATCACAGCTCTGGAAAAATCCAAAAAACGTTATCTCAGTTACCTCAGTAACGTTGACGCGATAGCAGTTGGAATGCAGCGGAAAATCGACAAAGATCTGAAGAACTATCGCCATTCAATATATGAACTGAGCAATAAGATTCACTTTTTAGAAACGTCTGAGATCACTTATCAAGAAAGAGTTATCTCACTTGAAACTGAAATAAAATCTCAATCCAGGCGATATAACCAGCTCTCAGCGGCACTTCGTCAAACATTACAGCGCACCATCGATAACCATGATTCCAGCATCAAGCTAATTGATGAGCTCACGTTCAGTTATGACAATCGGCCTCATGGCATTTGTCGGCAATTTAACGGAATATCAGAGCTCCTGACAACAGTCACAGCGAACTGTGTATACATCAACCGTGATCAGTTGCTAGCCCCCTTTCCTGACTATTTGAAGGACAAGGCATCGAAAGTGATTGATAGCTATGCAGCTGATATATGGCATGCGATGACCGAACTCAATGGCTACTTTGATACGACAAATAACACACAACATTTTCCCGATAACCTAAACTACCAACTTGCGCAGGCTCGACGGGCACTGAGAGAAAAAACATATATCAACGAACGAGAATCGGCACTGCTGCTTCATCGCTACCAACAAGAACTGACCCATATCAAGCAGCAACGGGACGAAATACTCAATTTAGCTTATCTCGATGAAAACCTCCGCATTGACACACAATCCGAGGCCTTTATTCGCAAGCTCAACTTATCTGTTTCTCCCCTTGAACCCTTCGAAAACCTTTATCAATCAGCGGATATCAAACAGCAATTTACCCATGCGTACGCTGAAAAGATTATCAGCCAGTATCCATACGAGCTTTCCTTTTCCGTCTCTTCATCTGGGTATTTCTCGATCCCTAATAAAAGTGACGCCACAGGTGTGATTTTCTATTTCAACGATATCAAACAATTTCTTAGCTACGACCTGACAGAACATGGCCAACGCCCGAAAATCATTAACCAGGACAGTGCCGGATTGTCACTCAGCACTCAGTCGCTGATCGATGTGGTAAGTGGTAAGCTAAAGCAACGTTGGGCTATTTAACCTCCCGTTCGAAACCAAAGGCTTCGGCAGTTATCAACCATTCACTGGCTGTTGCTGAAGAAATCGGCTCCCTATTGTGAATAATGGTTGTGAGATCACCGCCAGTACACGTGGTGCCGTTTTGCTCGATCGTGGCACTAAACAAAGGCAGGCGATGATTAGACGACACACACCACTCCCCTTTGAAAACGCCATCTTTCAATTTACAGACCTGCGCCATTAGCTCGATATATTCTTCAACAGATCCTTTTTCTTCATCAATACACCAAAACCGTTCATAGCTGATGTAACCATCACGGGGATGATATATCTTGCCGGGAATAACTGCTGTCACATCCAGGACACCACCGCGCGTTGCGTTCACATACTGCTCAGAGATCGTGGAAATATCATCGGATGTATTGGGAATAGGCTTCGAATAGAGATCGCTAATACACGAAGCCGTAAATACACAAACAAAAATGAACAAGAGCTTGGTTTTATTCATATTAGGCAACCCCCCCAGCTGTTACCGTGATATAAAGTCATCGCTAAGCTATACGCGGCATGCTATTAAGCATATACCCAAACGCTACACGGTAACGAGCCGACAGACAGTTCAAATATGACGGCTCATATAATCGATAAACACCCTAATCTTCGGCGACACCAATTCCCGTTTCAGATAAATGGCATATGTCGAGCTTATTACCTCATAAGGGCTAAAGGTATGTTGAGGCAGTACATTGATCAGTTCACCACTTTGCAGCTCCTTTTGTACGGCCCATAAAGGCATCAACGCTAGTCCGGCATTGTTGAGCAACAACTGCTTTTGTCCGTTCACAGTATTCACCGTAATGGCACCATCAATATCAAGCCGATTAATAGGATCCTCCATCAAATACCACTCACGCCATCCCGCATAGCCATATCGAATACATTGATGGTTACTGAGCGACTGGGGTGAGTCTGGTGTTCCTCGCTTTGCCAGATACTCCGAACTAGCGCATAACAAGAAATTATTGGCTAGCAGCTTTTTGGCTATCATGGTTGAATCTGGCAAGCGGCCGCTGCGTATGGCCACATCTGTATTTTCTTCAACCAAATCAACGACCCGCTCTGTGAGTTCC
>NZ_JAKRFQ010000716.1 GCF_022347985.1 Photobacterium sp. OFAV2-7 | reverse complement strand
ATAGTATCAATCTGAGTATTAGGATTGATAGTTGCCAGAGCTTGCTTGGCAGATTCGACCTTTAAGCAACCCACGGTACTGTCGTTATGCAGTACCTGGCGCTGAAGGTTAGATACCTCGACCTTGTCGTCATCGATCAAAGTCAGCTTCCCGACACCGGCGGCGGCCAGGTATTGGGTAGAGGCACAGCCGAGGCCGCCAGTACCAAGGATCAACATCGAGGAAGCTTTTAAAGCTTCCTGACCGTCAAAATCAAACTGCTTGAGAATGATTTGACGGTTGTAACGCAGCATTTCTGCATCGGTTAGTTCTACCACCGTGTTTTCCTGTCCGGTAAAGGTTAATACATAGTGTGGTTGAATAGCTCGATTGTTACCTCTTCGCCAGGCATTACTCGGCCGCGATCCTGCTCGAGGACAACAAAACAGTTTGCCTGATGCATCGAACTAAAGGCTCCTGATCCCTGGTTGCCTGTTGTGGCAACTTCAATCTGGCCTTCTGGGCTGATTTGATAAATACCACGCTGGAAATCAGTTCGGCCTGGGCGTTTTTTGAATACTGTTGTCGCTTTGGCTTTCAAACGCTGTGGTGGCTGATACTGGCTATGGCCAGCAAGCTTGGCGATCATCGGCTGGACTAGCTGATAGAGCGTCAGCATAGCTGATACAGGGTTACCCGGCAGACCGCAGAACCAAGTGTCCTTAATAGTGCCGAAGGCGAAAGGTTTACCCGGTTTCATGGCAATTTTCCAGAAACCAATTTCACCTTGCTCGTCGAGGATATCTTTGGTGTAGTCGGCTTCACCTACACTTACGCCACCAGAAGTAACCAGTACATCGGCTTTGGTTGCTTCATCAAAGGCTTCGCGCAGTTTTTCAGGGTTATCCGGGATGATGCCAAGATCAATCACATCACAGCCAAACTTTTCTAGTAGTGCACGGATACCATAGCGGTTGCTGTCATAGATCTGACCGGCTTCAAGCGGCTCACCGACAGAACGCAATTCGTCACCTGTTGAAAAGAACGCCACGCTAGGGCGGCGGTAAACACTGACAGTAGCAATGCCCAGTGAAGCCAGCAATGGCATTTCGCGAGCTGTTACGCGATTACCGTTGGCCACAACCACATCACCTAAACGGACGTCATCACCGATAGGGCGGACGTTATCGTTAGCTGGTGGCTTAATCAGAAATCGAATGGAGTCGCCGTCAACTTCGGTTTCTTCCTGCATGATAACCGTGTCGGCACCTTCCGGCATCTGGGCACCCGTCATGATGCGGATGCATTGCCCTTCGCCGCAAACACCTTCAAACGGGATACCGGCAAAGGATTTACCCGCCATCGTCAAAGTGTCAGTGTTTTCGAGGTCAGCGCTGCGTAGCGCATAGCCGTCCATTGCCGAGTTAGCAAAAGGCGGTACGTTGATTGGAGAGAGAATATCTTCGGCGATCACCTGTCCCATCGCTTCAGACAACGAAACAGTTTGTACTGTTTCCAGTGGCTTAACTTCTGCCAAAATCTTGGTCAGAGCTGTTTCTATAGGCATCAAGCCTGGCGCGTCACAACATCCCATAAGTGGTATCCGTTATAAGTCATTAGCTTATTATGATTTGCATAAGGAATTATTATGACAAAAAAAACGGTTCATCACTAATACCTTAGTAAATTCGTAGTGTATTTTGTGTCATTTACAGGTATCCTGCGGGCTGAATTATCGCTGGCAGTTGATTTCGGGCATTTAAACAGCATTACGCCCAGGCCGGTTGGAGGGAAAGAATGACAGCATTAAGTGAATCTGCATTGAAGGTGCGTCAGGCACTGGTAGAGCGCGGACTTGAAACACCTATGACTGACAAGGTGGTAAGTCGCGAGGAGAAGAAAGAGCGAATTGAGTATCACATGCGTGAGATCCTGGAGTTGCTTTCGTTAGACTTATCAGATGACAGCCTGATGGAAACACCTCATCGCATCGCCAAGATGTATGTGGACGAAGTGTTCTCTGGGCTGGATTATGCCAATTTCCCTAAAATCACTGTTATCGAAAACAAGATGAACTGTGATGAGATGGTTCGAGTCAAAGATATTACGCTGACCAGTACCTGCGAGCACCATCTGGTAACTATCGACGGCAAGGCGACAGTGGCCTATATTCCTCGTGGAAAAATTATTGGTCTGTCGAAGATCAATCGTATAGTCCGCTTCTTTGCCCAGCGTCCGCAGGTACAGGAGCGCATGACCCAGCAGATTCTGGTTGCCCTGCAAACATTGCTGGAAAGTGATGATGTAGCAATTACCATGGACGCGACGCACTATTGCGTGAAAGCTCGCGGTGTCATGGACGCAACCAGTTCGACCACTACGACCGCGCTAGGTGGTATTTTTAAGCGCAACCCAGCGACCCGTGCGGAATTTCTGAACGGTCTTCGTTAGAGTTAGACATGATCGTCTAGCATGAATTTACTAAATGCCAGTTGGGTTACCAGCTGGCTTTTTTGTCTCCGAGCCTTGTTTATATATGGATTTGATTAAGCTTTCCCGAATCAGTATGAAACACCTGGTCACGCTGCATGTGATGCTGGATACGCTGAGCGTAACAGTAAGTGCAGAGCGCCTGTGCCTGAGCCCCTCGTCTGTGAGCAAAACCTTGGCACAGCTCCGGGAAAGCCTCAACGACGAGCTGTTTTATCGCCATGGTAACCAGCTTGTAGCCACGCCGCTGGCCCGTCGGTTAGGGCCAACAGTCCACCAGATGATTAACGAGATGAATC
>NZ_JAKRFQ010000715.1 GCF_022347985.1 Photobacterium sp. OFAV2-7 | reverse complement strand
CTTACCACCAAACAAAGAGGTGTAGTCAACAACCAGTTCCGGCGCTAACAATCGGCCTAAGTATTCATATGCGCCTTGATCGGCCAGGGCTGAAAAACTATTCAGGTTACTACGTATCTGAGCTTCGTCTCGTGTTAGTGATGCTGCGTTTACTGTCATGGACAAAACTCCGAATACTAGTAGAAATAGATTGCGAAACTTCATGCTGATATTCCTTTACAGATTGGCATCGAAGTAGTTGGAAACAGCTGCAACTGCCTGGCTGACAGGTTCTGGCTGGTCATAAAAATCGAACTGAGAAACACCGTCAAGCCAGATTGACGAGACATTTTCTCCCGCATTCTCAAGGTACTGATGAGCGCCAGCTGGCAGAGCCATAGACTCTGAAGCGACCATCAGAACAGGCTTATCTAGGGTGTAGGCACTTTGCTGAGCGTCGTAATTTAACCAACCAGACCACGAAGCCACATTAAACTGATTGTCGTACTCAGGAATAAGACCACGGTCGGTTTCGGTGTAGTAAGGCACCTGATACATCAGCGAGTTTTCATTCGTGGTGCTGGCCGCTTCGATATAGACAGGTTCAGAGGCATTTTTCGCTTGTTCTGCAGCAGCGAGCAGGCCTTTGACGCTCTCTTCACCACCATAGACAGCTGTTGCCATTGCTTTGTCATGAAGCCAAGGGGCGACAAGTGCGACGGCCTGAATGTTGTCGTTATCAACGGCGGCATCGAGCATATAGCCGGAAGAGGCACAAACGCCTAATCCTGCAATTCGGCTACCGTCAACGTGCTCCAATTTGGCTACAGCATCTATAACTGCACGAATGTCCTGTGTTTTACGGCTTGGGTCTTCCAGATAGTGGGCCTCACCATCTGACTGACCCCAACCACGAAAATCGAATGTCACGGCTGCGTAGCCTTTTTTTGCCAGCGCTTCGGCATACACTGCGGGCATTTGCTCTTTCACCGTTGTCCATGCGCCAGTGACGATGACTACCGGTGGGTTCTCGATCCCTTCAGGAAGGTAAAGATTTGCAGCTAATGGGCCAACACGTGTGTCTAGTTCAATAGTTTGCATCGTATTCTCCTTAAGGGGTTGATTTGCATAGCTGGAACAGGCGACAAGCGGTAATGCGCCGAGTAATAACATCAGAAGTTTTTTAAACATGTGGCATCCTTCACAGTTGACTAAATCTTATATGTCGCTGGTTAACTGAAGTTAAGATTAATGGAGTGCTGATAATTAAGATTGAAGATTACTGCTTTAGTTTTTGTACTTTATTGCAGGCTAGGTGGGCATATCTCTTTGGCTGCTTGGTTGACGGTAAGTTACATATTCAGCTAAGGTTTTCGTAAATCGCATAGTGGAATATTGCCTTGAGCTGTTTTGAAGAGCGGGGGCGCGAAGAAAGAAATCTCTAAGGATGTTGAAAGGTTTTATTCATGAAGTCTCACCTTAAATTTTATGATTTTGATTCGGATGCGTTATCTGACTGTGGGCAGGTGCTGGATATTGAGTTTTCCAATCATGGGCTGGATTGGCCTTGTGTCATCATAGAGAAAGGCACCTCACCTCATTTTTACCCTCAACATGTATATACCCCTTATTTCTATTTTGCTTTGGGCCTGGAGCGGGAATTAAACTGGAGTGCCGAGACGGACAGTGGTATCACTAACTTAAAGACAACGCCCGGGAATATATGGATAAATCCGCCCAAAACACCTTTTACGCATAACATCGACGAGCCGTGTTATTTTGTGATCCTGGCGATAGAAGAGAAGACGTTTCTGTCGCACTGTTCTTTGAATATCGAGGGTAAACAACTGCAGTTTCTGAACAACTACAACGTGGTTGATGAAACAATCAAAGGGATTATGGAGTTGTTCCTGATTGAGGCTAGAGAGAAAGGACGTAATCAGCAGGTCTATTTGGGTAACTTGCTGTCTTTATTAAGTACCTACTATGTCCAGAATTATTCAAATTACTTTGATTTGCAAAGTGTCCAACGTACAGCGTCAAAGTTTGACCAACAGCAGCTAGAAGTTATCGACGAGTACATCAGTGAGAATATTGGAGGCAATATTTGTGTTGATGATCTCGCTGAGTTGCTCAGATGCAGTAAGTATTACTTTTTAAGGGAATTTAAGAAGCTCATGGGAGTCACGCCTTATCAATATCTCATGAATAAACGCCTTGATCAGGCAAAGGGGTTACTTTCTTCTGGCAACACCCATATCGCCTCGGTTGGGCAGCAGCTTGGATTTAATGACCAATCCCATTTCACCAGGGCTTTTAAGAACCGATTTGGTTTAACGCCGGGACAGTTCGTAAAGCAACACCAGTTGTAAATTTGACCTGTGGCGCTTGGCATGTATTGATGTTACCTGGAATATCTACCTGAATAGCGAAGGGGATAAGCATCCCCAGCGCGTTGATACCGGATTACAAAGAAGTGTATTTCGAGCTAAGAGCCTAAGATCTGAAGAGGCAGCCCCAGCATGGCATCGCCTGTTCCTGCGAAATACCAGATGATTCCAACTAATGCACTGACAAGCCCGACATACCAGACAAAAGAAACGATTTGCCCATAGCGATCAAGTGGAAGCAGGTGGCTATTGTGGCGGGATCTCCATTCAATCAGGATCTCGATAGAGCCCATGACAAGTAAGAAACCAAACAGCGCCAGCCCCAGAGAATAACTCAGCCAAACGCCGCCAGCTGCAGCCAAGGCGCATAAACTGATTCCCACCTTACTGTTCATTGAAAAG
>NZ_JAKRFQ010000714.1 GCF_022347985.1 Photobacterium sp. OFAV2-7 | reverse complement strand
TTGTACTTTCTCACATTGCGAGAAAGTGTTCCTTTAGGAACATCAAAACGCTTCTCGGCTTCATAGCTGGACAGGCCGTCAAAGATCACCGCCTCAACAGCGATGCGCTGATTTTCCGATTTAAAAATCCGCTGAGCAATTATCTTATACTGGGTACGGTTCATGGTAATACTCACTAGGTATATTGCGTTCTCTGCAAGAATACCGTGGCAGAGAAAATGGAATACTTTATAAAAACGAGATTACCAGTCTGAACCCTAACAGAACCTTAATCGATTAGCCGTAGACCTGTCGGTAGTGCATCTCCGAATACTCGCTTAGTTTCAGCCTCTGTGAGTATCTTTACTTCGGATACCATCTGTACCCAGCTATCAGGTGCCTTGCTGGCTTTCAGCTTGGCGATTACCTCGGCGCGATTTTTCTCGTCGATATCAAGGGCACGGTCACCCGTCATTCGGCACATCATAACTGCAGCAAAAGCGATGTTCGGATCTTTGCGCCAGTCATAATCCATAAGCTCGGGCAAACAGTAGGCGACATGCTGCGGCGTCAGCAGGTTGTGCGCACTGCCATAAAACGGACTGCGGCTTGCGATACGCCCGATGGCCCACCAGTGCGCCTGAGAGTATTGAGTCTTTTGCAGACGTCCAAAGATCCACTCGATAAGCTGCAACTTCTTCTCAAAAGGTAGATGCTCAAGTGAGGCTGCAAGGCGGACCATATCTTCATAGCTACGCTCTTGAAGCTCTTTGTTTAGCTTGCTGTTACGTGCTGCACCAGGATTAATGTATTTGGCGATATCTTTGAAAATCACCAGTTGCTGCTCTTGGCTCAGGCCTCCGGCGATACGGCGCCAGAATGTCCACCAGTCGCTCCATGTCTGTGTTTTGCTGTCAAACTGGATCCCATGTTGATACAGAGCCCAAACTTGTTCCATTCGCCAGTCATCGGAAGGATAGCCAAATCCCGGTCGCATTGTAAATCCTGTCAGTTTCAGCCAGTTTCGTTCATGAATATCTGAGCGACGGCGACGTTTCTTACTCTCTAGCAGGGCATTGGCAAGCTCACGCAGGCATGGTGTTTCCCAGTTGTCACGTTTGCCCAGCATTTTTTCAAGATTGCTACGAAGGGTTTTGATAGCCTTGTTATCGGCATTTTTGGTGCTGCCTCCGTAAACCTTCTTAATCGCACTGATAGCGTCATCCATGCGGTCTGGCAAGATGGATTCTGCCATGGTGGCGTCATCGCTACCACGATTGAGCTTGGCTATATCTTTACGAATGGCAAACTCTACCTTCCAGCGTTTGCTGTCATCGCTCACACTGACACATTCGATCTGCAAGGTACCCACTTCGGTCAGCTGACACGCCAGTGTGACTTCTTCGCGATCTTTTTGGTTAGCCGCCAGCTCGGCACGATCGCGATCGCTGTCAAGCGTGGCGATGAACGGAGGGAGGGTTACGAAGCTTTCATTGTCAATATCGAACAGTTCACCAGCCTCGGTGTGGTTGTCATCGGTAGATGAAACAAGGTTGAATCGAACCGGTTCACCAAGTGTTAGGGCAAACTTACGATCGGTTAAGCGTACCTCTGTGCCTTCATCGCTCCCTTTTGGCAGGATGCAGATCCCTTGTTTGCCTTTTTTCTTGTCTTCAAGAGTCAGGAAGAAAGATCGTGCAGAACCACCACCGATCTTTAGTTGCGCGCCGTGTCGTGCTTTGGCGTACGCAACGGCCCCATAGGCAACCGCAAGATCCGGATGAGGGTTTTGAAGCTCAGTGACGCTGTCACCTCTCCAGTGGGAGAAGGTCGATAGTACGCGTTCAGACAGCAACGGGCTGTTGAACACTCCACCATTAAGCAATACAGCTGAAGGGATCGCCGGCAGGCTCGATTCGATGTCTGCTTCACTGTTTAGCAACGCTTCGCGGCAAACGGTGTCATGCAAGTCAATAAACTGAGCCAAGTGCTTGCTTATCGCCGGATCAGCCGCATAGGGTAGGCCAAACTCGACTACAGCAGCCTGGCGATGACTTGGCTGATCACTGTATTCTGTTTTAGGGAAGAAACCATCGAGGGCTATGCTGTGAACTTCCTCTCGAGTCAGCTCGATACTTTTTGAGCCACCGATAAGGCGTGAACCGCTGCCAAGTAAGGTGACTTTGGCTGATTCCGGAGCATTACCGGAAAGCAGCTGTTCTTTCACTTTGCGAGTTTGCTGGATAAGCTTTGACAAGCCAGCAGCACTGAGTTTTTTAGAGCCGCCGTGAAGACGCTGTTCGGCTTTATGAGCAAGCGCCAAATCCAGATTGTCACCGCCAAGCATTAGGTGATCGCCAACGCCGATACGATCAAGCGTCAGCTTGTCATCCTTTGTGCTGACTTTGATAAGGCTCAGATCCGTGGTACCCCCACCGACATCGCACACCATCAGCAAAGGAATGTCTTTCAACTGCTCTTCGGCATTTTCTTTGTTTTTAGCATACCAGTCGTAACAGACGGCCTGAGGCTCTTCCAGCAGTAGAATTTTCGGTAATCCTGCCATTGCTGCGGCTTCCAGCGTCAATGCGCGGGCAGCCTCATCAAAGGATGCTGGAACAGTTACCACAACTTCCTGATCGGCAAGTTTGGCATCCTGATGATGATAGTCCCAAGCTTGTCGAACATGGTTCAGATAGCTGGCACTGGCGACGACCGGAGAGACTTTCTCGACACTGTTATTTGACGACCATGGCAGAATGGCCTCGCTGCGATCGACACCGGTGTGTGAAAGCCAGCTCTT
>NZ_JAKRFQ010000713.1 GCF_022347985.1 Photobacterium sp. OFAV2-7 | reverse complement strand
AATATTCCCCATCATATTCATCGGATTAATCATAACTCTTTCCCTATTAATATCTCGTTGGGTATTTCAAGCGAATTTATAACCAAACCAAAGCGTAACAATCAGAATTAGATCATTCTTTCTAATCTGGAGGATGAACTGATAGCAAGATCACAGATCACTGCAAACCAAAAATTAATACTTATATTTCATTGATTTATAAAAACAAAAACAGCCCACTTCAAAAATTAGAATCCTCCACCAAATTGTGTTTTTTTTAGTCTAAATACGCTCACTGTGACTAAGTTCAATTTATTGAGATAGAACTATCATCAAATTATAAAACTAGAGTGACGACTCTAGTTTTAACACGAAGAATACAATTCGATAATAATAAGAAAATGCCTGTCTCCAATAAGAATATCGAACAAGGAATGCAAAATGTCAGTATTAGAGTTAGTTGATACCCACGTTACCCCTCTTGCCACCAATGCGGCGCCACAGGCCAAACCTGCTGCACCGGAATTTGCTGATGCAGAAAAGCTCGTCGATCACATAATTGAGGTCGTCGGTAAGGAGATTGTCCTTGGTGCTCCGTTGGCAATAGGTAAACCTATCTCCTTTGTCAATGCGCTTTACCAACGAGCCAAGGCAGATCCAAGTATTACGCTACGTATCGAAACCGGGATCACGCTGGAAAAGCCTGTTGGTAAAAGTAAACTGGAGAAAAACTTTCTGGAACCGTTTGTCGAGCGCGAGTTCGCTGGTGTCCCTGACATCGACTACATCATGGATCTAAGAAAAGGTGAGGTTCCATCCAACATCACCATCAGTGAATTTTTCTTCAAAGCAGGTAGCTTCCTCAACAGCCCGCAACAGCAAAACTATACCAGTACCAACTATACCCACGCCGTCCGTGACTTGCTGGATAAAGGAGTCAATGTCGTTGGTCAGCTGGTCGCCAAACGCACGATAGATGGCGTTACCACCTACAGCCTATGTAGTAACTCAGATCTGGCTCTAGACTTTGCGCCGGTTATCAAAGAGATGCAGGAAAGCGGTAAACCTGTTGCAATGGTAGCTGAAGTCAATTCCAATATGCCTTTCATGCAAAACCATGCTGAAGTGGCTGATAATGTCTTTGATTTTGTCCTCGACCAAAACCTGAAGCCAGACAACAAGGACTACGCCCTGTTCGCTGCGCCCCATGCCAGTATCTCCCCGGAAGACCATATGATTGGCTTCTACGCCAGTACACTGGTTAAAGATGGCGGAACACTGCAAGTTGGGATCGGTTCACTCAGTAGTGCACTGATTTACAGTACCTTGCTTCGCCACCAGAACAACGCTGTCTACAACCAAATCGTGGACGAGCTGCACGTTGCCGAGAAGTTCCCGGTCACCCGCAGCGTCGGTGATCGCGGTATTTTCGAAGAAGGTCTCTATGGCTGTAGTGAGTTGATGGTCGATGGTTTCATGAACCTCTATAAGGCAGGGATCCTTAAGCGGGAAGTGTTTGAAGATCTCACCGTTCAGACTTTACTAAACAAGAAAAAAATCACGACAGACGTTAGTGTCTCTACCCTGCTGACTTTGCTTGAGCATGGTGCGATTCATCAGCAGTTAACGTCAAAAGATGTGAGCTACCTGAAACGAATCGGTGTCTTCCACGAATCTGTCGAGTTCTTCAACGGTCAGCTTCAGGCCCAGCACCAAACCATGAAGGCCAACTTAGGTGACGCCGAAGCTTTGCAGTGGATCACCAAGTTCTGCTTAGGGGACAAACTCAGCGGCGGAGCCGTTATGCACGGTGCGTTCTTTATCGGACCGAAAGACTTCTATGAAGCACTCAATAACCTCAGTGATGAAGACCATAAGAAGTTCTGCATGACCAGCGTCAACTATGTCAATGACCTCTATGACCACTTCATTGGCAGCCAGCAACTGAAACAGGCACAACGCAAACATGCACGTTTCATTAACTCCGCGATGATGGTTACCCTGAACGGTTCCGCAATCTCCGATGCGCTGGAAAACGGTCAGGTTGTCAGTGGTGTCGGTGGTCAGTACAACTTTGTTGCCCAATCCCACCAGCTACCTGATTCACGTTCTATAATGAAGCTTCGGAGCTGTAGCGTTCGAAATGGCAAGTTGAAGTCGAATATCATGTTTAACTATGGCCATACCACCATTCCACGTCAGTTGAGGGATATAGTCATTACTGAATATGGTATTGCAGACTTACGCGGTAAGCCGGATCACGTTGTATACACGGAGCTGATCAAAATCGCCGACTCTCGTTTCCAGCAACAATTGCTAGACCAGGCAAAAGCAGCTGGAAAAGTCGCCAAAGACTATACAATCCCGGTAGAGTTTGGCAACAACACACCTGAGGCCATTCAAGGCATTTACCAGAAGTTTACCCAGCAAAATATATTTGGCCCATTCCCGTTTGGCTGTAGCTTTACGGCCGAGGAGCTTCAGCTGGGTAAAGCGTTAAAAGCCCTGAAAGCTAAAACGGCGACACCGAAAGGCAAAATCAAGTGCATACTGAACGCGATCACAACACCGAAGCCAGATAAGACCATACAGCCATTGTTGAAACGAATTGGTTTGGAAAACCCAACCAGTATCCAAGATAAGCTGACTCAGCGGTTGCTTATCGCGGAACTCAGAGGTCGGTAAACGGCCCGTCAATGTGAGCAAGCTGATAGAGGTAAACATGGCAAAAAAAAATAAGGAAATAGCACTGTGTCCCTACGCCGCTATTTGGGGTTGCCCCAAATGTCCGGTTAAGCGAGTTTG
>NZ_JAKRFQ010000712.1 GCF_022347985.1 Photobacterium sp. OFAV2-7 | reverse complement strand
CCGATCTCCTAATACCAATAAAGCAATTCTTGGCTAATCAGCCCTTGCCCATTCTGGGTGATGACCCGCGTAACCCGGGCGGCAAAAAAGTCTTTTCCGTGGCGCCTATTACGCAATATGATTCGGTTATTGGCTATTTATACGTTGTGATTGGCAGTGAACAGCGAACATTATTGGCTTCTCAGGAAGGTAATCAACCTGTCTACAACATGATGGCAATCTCCCTGCTTCTCATCCTTGGCTTCAGTTTGCTGACCTACCACCTAGTTAGACAAACTCTGCTCCAGCCGATAGAAACCGTTACCCAAAACCTGAGGGAACAGGCCGGAAACGACTTTCGTCTGCGCCCTGATTTTGTCAATCAGGTGCCGGAACTCAAGCCCATAGCCAAGCATTTGTATCTTATGGCCCAGCGGATCCAGCAGCAGTTCTTACAGCTGCAACAGGAAGAGAACAATCGCCGGGAGTTGCTCATGCAATTGAGCCATGATCTCAAAACCCCGCTGTCGAGTATCCTCGGTTACCTGGAAACATGGCAGCTCCAGGCGTCTTCTCCCGATCCCCTGATTGAGACCGCACATCGCAATGCGCACAAGCTTGCCGAACAGCTAAGTCAGCAGCTCGAGCTGGCTCGCAGCCAAAAACACGTACCAGAGCCGCACTTCGAGCCTGTCCGGCTGACGCAAATCATAAGAGAAACCCAGGAAAGTCTGGCAATTGACGCCAAGAAAAAGCATCTTTCGCTTAGCCTGTCGCTACCGGATATCGATACTGTCTATGGCGACAAACAGCTATTGCTACGCTTATTTTCTAACCTGTTCGAAAATGCTATCCGCCATGCCCCTGCTTATTCGACCATCCAACTTCAAGCTGAGCACCACCAACATGATGTAGCGGTCCAGCTCACTAACCAGATTGATCCCGAGGCACCATCAGGCTCGATGGGGTTGGGGATGCGGATTATCCAGTCTATTTTGGTGATCCACCACAGTCACCTGAAAACAGAGCGCAATACCGGGCAATACCTGCAATCTTTTGATCTGCCAGTCTCGGCCTGATCCGAGTTTAAACCCATTTCCACAAGCTCCCCCAAAAAAACACCCTGGCTGCTTGGCAAGCAACCAGGGTGTGATTTATCTACCGAAAGAAAACAGGCAAAAACTGACTATACTAACAATCTGCTTCCCAATGCCTTGGCCTGCTCATCATCAACAACCGCCTGTACTGAGATATCCATATCATTGTTCCACTTCAGCGCGTAGGCAGACACCGCCTCGATACTATCAGATTCACAAATCGCGACTCCCGTTCCACTGACCAGATCATGCCAGCGCCCAATCATCTTGATCTCTTCCCCCATCATGGCCTGATCCTGCTCTGTGGTAAGCTGAGAAAAGTGAGCCAGCGTCGCATGAAGCTTGCCTTGGTGTAACTGCCAGGTAATTAAAAATGTCATCATCAGTACCTCGTTTTAGCACTGAGGATAAGTATAGATAAGGAGATGCAATACCTGAGATACTATGCCTGTGATTCTAAGCTAGATCTTGAATTACTCTGGCATCTAGAACAAAGCGCAGTTAACGCCAAGGTGTTCGCCTCCTAACTTCATGCAGTAGGGATGCAATCGGCAGAGAAACAGGCCCTGTCAATCAAAGCTTGTGCCTCTGATGTCGGGAGCGCCTTGTCAAAGTAATATCCCTGGGCACAGTCGCAACCGAGTTGTGTTAACAGCTCCCGCTGCTCCTGTGTTTCGACCCCTTCTGCAAGCACCTTAACCTGCAACACGCGACTCAGCTCTATAATCTGCCGGGTAAATTCACGGTCCAGCTCCGTATTACAGATATTCTCAATCAAAGTACGATCCAGCTTTAGTTTGTCTAACGAACGGCAGAAAGTACGAATCAAGTTCAGCGAAGAATAGCCTGTACCAAAATCATCGACAGCAATGTTGATCCCAGCACTTTTAAGCTGCGTTATATTATCCCTGAGCATGCTGATGTTCTTCGCTGTTGCTGTTTCCGTGATTTCGACTTCAATCAGTTCTGTCGGGCATTGGGTCGTATTGATAATCTCTATAATTCGTGAGACAAATGTCGTCATCTCTATTGTCTTAAAAGATATATTAATTGCAATACGAGGAGTATTAATACCATGCTCTCGCCATTCAACAATTTGTCTGCAGACCTGATTAAATACCCACAAATCAAATTCAAAATGCAAACCAATGTCTTCAGCAACCCCCACAAAAACATCCGGAGGAATATAACCCAGCTCGTTATGTTGCCAACGAGATAATGCTTCGAAGCCAATCAGTGCTCCACTGCACAAATCATATTGTGGCTGGAAATAGATTTTTATCTGATTTTGTTCTATTGCCTGTGGCAGTTCTTCAATAATTAGCTTCTTAAAAACTAAATCATCTTTCGTCTGTTCCGTCGCCAGACAATATTTAGACGTGCTGAACTTCTTCGCTTCTCGCATGGCAATTTCGGTCGCCACTTCCATCGCATGGTAGCTGTCGTAAACAGCACTTTCAGCACTGACACCAATGCTGAAAGACTTATTGACCTGATGGCCGCCTTTGAGCTTCAGCGGCATAGCTGCGACGTCACAAAGTCGGCGGCAAATCTGGTGAACATACTCATCAAAAGCATCGCTTGTCAGCCCGTTGTTTTCTTCTACCAACACGCCAAATTTTGCATTCGAGTAGCGTACTACCAACCCCTTGTCTTTTAGCCTCTCCTGAAGTGTTTTTCCCAACACCCATAGGTAGTTGTCACCGATATCGAAG
>NZ_JAKRFQ010000711.1 GCF_022347985.1 Photobacterium sp. OFAV2-7 | reverse complement strand
GATCAAACATTTACAGATGTTAAATCATTAGAAGTTTCATTACTTACATTACGCCGAAATGAGAAAGACTTTTTAGCACGTTTGGACCTTAAATATAAAACCAAGTTCATTAACACCTACTCTGATTTTGAGCGTAAAACGCAAATTTTGAGTAAGGAACTGGATGAATTGTCAGTCAATGTGCCTGAATTGAGCCAAATAATGATTGAGATGCAAACCTATAAAGCGAGTTTTCTTGAGATAATACATGATTATCAAACCCTTGGGTTGAAACATTCTGAAGGGCTTTATAACGATTTGTTTGAACAATCTGAGAATCTGATGGAGCATGCCCATCATGACGATACGAATGCGAGTACTATTTATACACTGGTTCTCAAGGCCGAGCTTTTTGCCTTTTCAAATAACATGGATTATTTGAATGATTATCAAGCGTTATATAAAAAGCTTAATAATGCTCAAGAGCTCGATTTCAAGTCTGAGCTGACTCAGTTTAATCATACATTTGAGCAGATGTATGAGCAGAAGGACCTAATTGGTTTTGCTTACAATGAAGGCTTGCGAGGCAAGGTTCGTACAGCATCACATCATGTGGAGGAGATATTCTCTAAGATGGAAGCCCAGATCGAGGGAGAGCTTGTAGAAGCTAAAAGTCGAGTGTTAACCATTATTTCCTTCTCGGTTGTAGGTGTGATTGTTATATTGGCAGTGTTGTCTTTACTCATCAATAAAGGGATTCAGCGCAGCATTTCCGCTTTAAATCGCCTAATGTCAGAGATTTCACGCAGTCATGATCTAACCCTGCTTGCTGACGACAGCAACAAAGATGAAATGGCTGAGATGGCGGCTAACTTTAATGACCTTATGGCCAGTATGCGACAGCTTATTAGCAGCGTTCAATCAACAATCACAGAGCTGGGAGCCGCCTCCGAGCAGTTGCAGCACAGCAGCCAGGCAACAGAAGCAGCTTTAGCTCAACAACAGTCCGAGACAGACTCAGTAGCAACTGCAATCACTGAGATGGGTGAAACAGTCAAGGAAGTTGCATCTACCACTGAAAGCGCCGCTGTTAACGCAGAGCGAAGCCATCAAGGTGCAGCAGCAGGCTTGGCTGAAATCAATTCAACGAAAGAGCGTATTAGTTCATTGTCTAATGAGCTAGCTAAAACCAGTGAAGAGATTAGTAACTTATCAGGCCTGTCTGACAACATTGGTACCGTGTTGGATGTGATCCGTGGAATTGCGGAGCAAACTAATCTGCTGGCATTGAATGCAGCAATTGAAGCGGCACGAGCGGGAGAACAAGGCCGAGGGTTTGCTGTCGTTGCCGATGAGGTTCGAACACTTGCTGGGCGTACCCAACAATCCACCGAAGAAATTTCAACTATTATTACTTCGGTCCAAGAGCAAACTAGAGTCGTTGTTGAGCAAATTGGCAGTTGTCGTACTCACGGTGAGCAGAGTGTTGAACAGGCTAATAGTGCTGAAAATATGATCACTCAAATTATGAGTGATATGCAACGGATACTAGAAAACAGCACCCAAATTGCTGCAGCCGTTGAACAACAAAGTATTGTTGCTGCCGATATTAGCCAGAACATCAGTTCTATTCGTGATATCACAATCGATAATTCAAATTCAGTACATGAGAATTCACAAGCAGCAAGTGCAGTTGCCGAGCAAGCAAGAGGTCTAGATAAAGCCATTGCTAGTTTTAATGTATAGATAATAATGTCATCGAGGTAAAGTGGCTCAATATTTCTTGAAACATTGAGCCCTTTCTTCAATGAAAAGGTACACTAACATTATTTGGCATGAAGGTCTTAAATTCGGCCATTGCAAAAGAGCAAGTTACTGAGTTAGATATCCTAAGATGACATGCCCAGCGTGCCCTTATCCTTCTCAACAGTCATCGATTGACAACAGAAGCTAAGAAACTCATCGCCTGACAGTGGATGGGCGAAGTAAAACCCCTGGCCATTATCACAGCCAAGCTCACATAAAAATTGTGCTTGCTCATGAGTTTCTACCCCTTCCGTAAGGACATTTAGGCCCAAAGCATGTCCCATACGAATAATTGCTTTGATGATCGTAATACTCTGCTGTTCGTTTCTGTTCTTCGGCAACAACGAGCGATCGATTTTAAGGCGATGAACAGACAGCTGACTCAAATAACTCAGGTTCGAATAACCCGTGCCAAAGTCATCAATGGCTAGTCGGATTCCACGAGTTGTAAGCTGAGTCATCGTGAATAAGGCTTTCTCGGTGTCATTGATTAGCATGCTCTCGGTGATTTCAAGCTCTACACACTTACCCGGCAGCGAGTATTTTGCCAGTAGCATATCGACTAACGGGATCAACCCATCGTCGGTAAACTGTCTACTGGAGAGGTTGACTGCGATACACAATTCAGTCAGTCCTTGAGAACGCCAAATGCTTAGCTGGCGCAAACTCTCTTCGAGTGCCCATCGACCAATCTGAATGATCATACCGGAGCTTTCGGCAATCGGAATAAACTCTGCAGGCGAGATTGTCCCAAGAGCTGAGCTCTGCCAACGTGCAAGGGCTTCGCAGCCGATCACTTTTCCACTACGCAGCTCTACCTGAGGCTGATAGTGCAGGTACAGCTCACCATTTTTGAGCGCTTCATGCAGGGCTAGCTGTATTTGATTTTGCCTAGAGCGCTTAGCATTTAGCTGCTTATTATAAAGCTGGTATTGGTTCTTACTAGAATGTTTGGCGACATACAGGGCTTCATCGGCACACTTCGACAAAGACTCATAGGTGCTTCC
>NZ_JAKRFQ010000710.1 GCF_022347985.1 Photobacterium sp. OFAV2-7 | reverse complement strand
CTAGGGTTAGTTGATCAGCTGGGTGATTTTGATGACGCTATCGCCGCAGCTGTTGAACTTGCCAAGCTGGACAGCTACGAGCTTCGTTGGATGGAAGAGCCACTCAGCCCGGCTGAGCTGCTGTTGCAGGAGTTTGCCTCTGAGGCAAGCGCCAAGCTGGCTACCATTGTATTTGGCCAGGTACCTGCCGCGCTGCGCCCTGTTACGCAACAAGTTGTAACAGACTTCACAACGCTAAGTAACTTTAACGATCCAAAAGGTCAATATGCCTTCTGCCTGAACTGCAGCAATATTGAAAAGTGAGATCAGCCCGGCACATGCCGGGCTTTTTTTACTGTGCGTTAACCGTATAATGCGGCCACCAACTCGTAATGTCTGTACCCGATTATGGAAAGAAAACACATTTACATTGCTTACACCGGCGGCACCATTGGTATGCAGAAGTCAGACCATGGTTATATCCCTGTTGCGGGCTTTATGCAGAAGCAGCTGGAAAGCATGCCTGAGTTCCATCGTCCAGAAATGCCGAGATTTACGATTCACGAGTACGAGCCTCTTATCGACTCATCAGATATGACGCCAGCGGACTGGCAGCGCATTGCTGATGATATCAAGGCAAACTACGACAAATATGACGGTTTTGTCATTCTTCATGGTACGGACACCATGGCATATACCGCCTCGGCACTGTCGTTTATGTTTGAAAATCTGGACAAGCCTGTGATAGTCACCGGCTCTCAGATCCCGCTGGCCGAATTGCGTTCTGATGGCCAGAGCAACCTGCTGAACTCACTTCATATCGCGGCGAACTACCCGATCAATGAAGTAACGGTTTTCTTCAACAACAAGTTGATCCGTGGCAACCGCAGTACCAAAGCCCATGCGGACGGCTTTGGCGCCTTTATTTCACCTAACCTGCCGCCACTACTGGAAGCCGGTATCAACATCCAGCTAAATAATGTCGAGCTGAGCAAACAGCCTGAAGGCAAGTTTAAAGTACATGCGATCACACCGCAGCCAATTGGCGTGATCACCATGTACCCGGGGATCTCCCCGGAAGTTATCCGCAATACCTTGCGCCAGCCAGTCAATGCGATGATTCTGCTAACGTTTGGTGTGGGTAATGCGCCACAGAACCCGGATCTTCTTGCCCAGCTGAAAGAAGCAACTGATCGTGGCGTCATTGTGATGAACCTGACCCAGTGTTTGTCTGGAAAAGTAAACATGGGTGGTTATGCCACTGGATGTGCTCTGGCAGATGCCGGGGTACTTAGCGGTTACGATATGACCCCGGAAGCAACCCTTGCCAAACTGCACTTCCTACTAAGCCAGGATCTACCGATGGAAACGGTACGAAGCATGATGCAGCAAGACTTGCGTGGTGAGCTGACGCACTAACTGTTCGTGACGACGAAACAACGATAGTTACCGACTATAGCCCTGGCCTTTGGCCAGGGCTTTTTTCATCAGACACGCTGCATTGTTACACTTCAATGAACCCGTTAGGTTCACCCTTGGTCGGGATCTCATGCAAACTGTGTATGCCCTTATCAGCAATATTCGCAGGCAGCTCACCGGCTAACTCATAAACCAATAAGCTGGCCTTTGCCAGATCATCACAGGGAGCCAGCTCGAGCTGGCTGCAATCAACACCGGCCAACTGCTCGTAAAGTACTTCCAGCGCCGCATCGGCAGGCGATGTTGCATCAGCCGCTCCCTGAAACTCTCCCGTTCCACAAAATACCGCATACCTCATGGCTTCCTCCTGAATCGTAAAACGATACAGTTTGGTTTAAATGTAGTTCTCACGTCTCAGACATCAAGCGGCCCCTCAGCCAGAGCACACCTCCTAATGCTTTATCTCGGCTACACTTTATAACAATTACGTCTATTCACCTGTTCATGTCTGTAGCACTACAGGCCAATTAGCCCGAGACAATACTATGATTCTACACGGTGCCTCGATTTCTCCGTTTGTCAGAAAAATCATGCTCGCGCTCTCCTACAAAGGGATTGCCTATGATCTGCAGCCTCTTAACCCCTATCTAGAAAAAGAACTGGCTCAGAAGCGCCACCCGATGGGCAAGGTGCCGGTCCTCGAGCATGACGGCAGCAACATCATGGACTCGACGGTCATCGCCCACTACCTTGATGATATTTTCCCGGTCCCTCCCCTCTATCCTGGCTCGGCGGCGGCGCGCGCCCAGGTACGCTGGCTGGAAGAATATGCCGATACCCGGCTGACATCGCTCATTGGCGGGGTGCTTTTCTACCAAAAAATCATGCGCGGAAAAATGCTGAACAAAGATGTGGACCAACAGGCCATCAAGCAATGCCTTGAGCACCACCTTCCCCAGGTCCTGGATTACGTAGAAGAGCAGCTACCAGTTGAAGGGTATGTCGCCGGACACTTTTCGATGGCTGAAATCAGTTTATGGAGTGTATTTCGCAGTGGCTGGATGGCCGGGCTAAGACTAACCCACTATCCGAAATTGCAGGCCTATCTTGCCAATATTGAACAGGAGCCCTGGATAGCGAATTTAATCAGCGAAGAAGATCACGAGCTCAGCAGTTTTTACTGTGAACCCATGATCTTTGACAACCATGTCGGTTAGCCCAACAACACTTTATTGGATTTCACATCTCAGAGCTGGTTATGATCAAAGCGAGCGATGTCATCATGTTCAGGTTCTTTGACGCCAAAATCGCGTTTCAGCTCGGCTTTCGATTTAAATTTAATTTCTCCCCCAGCCTCGACGGACATATGCTCGGCATCGGTATTATGGCGGGACTG
>NZ_JAKRFQ010000709.1 GCF_022347985.1 Photobacterium sp. OFAV2-7 | reverse complement strand
AGGTGGTAAATGCTGTCATCAGGATCGGACGCAAGCGACGCTCCGAGGCATCAATAATCGCCTGTTCGAAGGCCACACCCTTGTCACGTAGCTGGTTGGCAAACTCGACAATCAGGATACCATTCTTGGTCACCATCCCAATCAGCATAATCATCCCGATCTGGCTGAAAATATTCAGGCTCTGGTTCAGGATCAACAGCCCCGCCAGACCACCGAAGATCCCCATCGGCACTGTCAACATCACCACCATCGGGTTGATAAAGCTTTCAAACTGAGCTGCTAATACCAAATAGGCCACCAGCAATGCCAGACCAAACACCAGCAGGATGCTGCTCTGGTTCTCACGGAAATCCTTTGATTCTCCGGCATAGTCAATCACGATATCGCTCGGCAACATTTCCAGTGCCTTGGCATCAAGAAATTCCAGCGCCTCACCCAGGGTATAACCGGGCACCAGACTCGCTTTCAGGGTGATCGATTTCTGCTTCTGGTTATGGCTCAGTTTCTGGGCCGATGCCACTTCCTCAACCTCAGCAACGGATTCCAAGGTGATCAGTTGACCGGAGCGGGCGCGGACATAAATCTGGCTCAGATCCGTTGCATTGTTAAAGCTATTTTCATCACCGCGCAGATACACATCATATTCTTCACCGCGATCCACAAAGGTGGTTTCAGTACGACCGCCTAGCATAATTTCAAGCGTCTCGGCAACCTCGGACACCGGGATCCCCAGCTCTGCAGCACGCTGACGGTTCACAGTAACAACCAGTTCAGGCGTCGTTTCGGCATAGTCCAGATCGGCCCCCTCCATCATCGGACTGGCTTCGGCAATATCCATCAGCTGGCTTGCCCACTGAAACAGCTCATCATAGTCTGCACCGTTAAGGACAAACTGGATCGGTTCAGAAGATCCGCCACGAAAACCCGGCATAAAAGGCCACACGCGCACATCCGGGATCCCCTGCAATGCCTTGCGCACCATGCCAAGAGCCTCAGTCGCCGAAACGCTGCGATCTTCCCAGTTCTCCAATGCCATGATTACAAAACCGGTCTGGTCCCCGGCATTGCCGCCAAAAGCCGGCGTCTGGATAGACAAAGACTTAATCACGCCCTCACCCACCATCGGCAACAGTCGACGCTCAACTTCCTCGACATTGCCGACCATACGGTTATAGCTGGTCCCTTCTGCCCCTTTGACAAAAGCAAAGATCACCCCGCGATCTTCCTGTGGCGCCAGCTGAGAAGGCACCGACTTCATCAGCACAACGCTCAAGCCAATGAAACCCAATACAATCAGAGGAGCAACATATCGGTAGCGCACCGAAAAGCTCACCACCTGGCGATATTTCGCCTCCAACCTGCCAAACATTCCGTCAACCCAAAGGTTAAACTTGCCAGGCTTCACGTTGGCCTTCAGCAGCTTGCTGCCCAGCACCGGGCTCAACGTCAGGGCAACCAGAGACGAGAAGATAACCGCGACCGCCAACAGCACCGAAAACTCGGTAAACAGCGGGCCAACCATGCCGTCCATAAAGGAAATAGGCAGGAAGACCATTACTAACACAACGGTTGTAGCCACGACGGCAAAGCCAACTTCACGTGTTCCTTTGTACGCCGCAAGCAGTGGCGGCTCACCTTTTTCAATGTGGTGATAGATGTTCTCCACTACCACAATGGCGTCATCCACAACGAGGCCGATAGCCAAAATCAGCGCCATTAGTGTCAGCAGGTTGATAGAGAACCCCAAGAAGTAGGCCACCATAAAGGCAGATATCAGTGAAACTGGTACGGTGATCGCCGGGATCAAGGTCGCCCTTGCCTGCCCGATAAAGATATAGAGTACCAATACCACCAGCATCCCGGTGACAAACAAAGTGCTGTAAACTTCGCTGATAGAACGGTCGATAAACACCGTGGAATCGTAATCGACATACAGCGAGGTCCCTTCGGGGATAAAGCGTTGCATCCGCTCAACTTCGGCATGGACATCAGCGGCCACATTCAGCGGGTTGGCATCTGTCATAGTAACCATGCCTAAACTGAGGTTAGAGACACCGTTATTTTTGAACGTCGCGTTCTCGTTCTGAGCACCAATCGATACCTTGGCGACATCTTTGAGATAAATCGGCGTGCCATCATCGGCCGTACGCACAACCAGATAGGCAAAATCATCTGGCGTCCGGTACAGGCGCGCGGTACGCACCGACATGGTTGTCGTGTCATTACGCACTTCCCCGCCCGGCAACTCGACATTCTCGTCATTGAGGGCATTAACAATATCTTTGGTTGTCACCCCGCGACCGGCCATCTGTTCAGGCATCAGCTTCACATACATAACCCGATACAGGGCACCGCTTAGTTGCACCGAACTGACACCGTTGATCAGGCTAAAGCGGTCCATCAGCACCCGCTCGGCATAATCAGTCAGCTGGGTACGATCCATAATGCTCGAAGTCAGGTTGATATACAGCGCCGGTTCATCGGAGCCATTGTCTTTCGAGACCACAGGATCGTCGGCTTCATCCGGTAGACTTCGCTGTGCCCGTGACACAGCATCACGAACATCACTGACACCTTCGGTCAAGTTCCAGCCCATCTCGAACTCAATCTTGATCCGCGAAATACCGTTACGGGTTGTCGATGTAATACTGTCAATCCCGCTGATCCCGGACAGCTGATCTTCCAGTACCGTGGTGATCCGGCTTTCCATAATGGTTGCCGAGGCCCCTTCATAACGCGTCGAGATACTAACCACAGGGTTTTCGACATCCGGCATTTCCCGAACCGATAGCTTGG
>NZ_JAKRFQ010000073.1 GCF_022347985.1 Photobacterium sp. OFAV2-7 | reverse complement strand
GATCTCGGCCTGTGCCAGTGACATATTGCGATGCTGGCTGACAAGGCCGATAAAGCGCTGGTAGCCATGCTCGACTCCGAGCTGGAAGACTTCGGCCACGCCTTTAGGCAGCTCACGGGTCACACCGACACCAGAGAATGGTGTGGTACCAACTCCGTCACTGTATACACCCATTTTTTCCAGCCCTTTCTCGAAGGTTGTCAGGATGGCAAAGATCCCGATAGAGCCGGTGATAGTGGTAGGCTGGGCCAGGATCTTGTCGGCACTGGATGAGATCCAGTAACCGCCCGAAGCTGCCAGGCTGGACATTGAAACGACAACCGGTTTTCCGGCCAGTTTCAGGGCGTCGACTTCACTGCGGATCACCTCCGAGGCGAAGGCGCTGCCGCCCGGGCTGTCGACGCGCAGAATAACGGCTTTGACGTCGTCATCCAGGCGAGCTTCACGTAGCAGTGCCGCTGTTGAGTCACCGCCGACAGTGCCTTGACGCTGCTTGCCATCGACAATTGCCCCGCTGGCTACTACCACGGCAACTTGGTTCGGGCTCGGTAGGTCGTTACTAAATAGCGTTGGCTGGTAGTCGTAGTAGCTGATCTGGTTAAAGCTGTTTTCACCGTCACTACCAAACTGTTCAATCAGTTTTTGGTTTAGCAGCGGGCGGTTGATGAGCTCGTCAACCAGTCCCATTTCCAGGCTCAGTTTGGCAAAATCGCCGTTCACCGCCTTGAGCTGCTTGACGAACTGGTTAAGTTCCGGCGTCAGGGCAGCAGCGTCGATGTGGCGATTCTTGGCAACATCCGCTGTGTACGCGCCCCATAGCTGGTTTAGCCATACTGTATTGGCTTCGCGTGCCTGTGCTGACATACCGTCTCGGGTATAGGGTTCAACGAAAGATTTATAGGTGCCGACCCTAAATACATGGGTATTGACGTCCAGCTTCTCGAGCAGGCTTCTGTAGTACAGGGTATAACTGCCGTAGCCTGTCAGTAACACGCCGCCATCGGGTGACATGAAGACTTTGTCTGCATAGCTGGAGAGGTAGTACTGGCTCTGTTTGTAGTTATCACCCACTGCATAGACAGGCTTACCTGCCTGCTTGAACTCCTCGACGGCCTTGGCGATGTAGCGCAGCTTAGTCAGGTTGGTCTCGGCCATCCCTTTTAAGTTCAGTACTAAGCCCGTAATGCGGTTGTCAGTCGAAGCGGCGCGGATAGTATCAACAATATCGAACAGGACATTTTCCTGCACGGGCGGATGGCCCAGAGCATTGCTGGCCAACTGGTCAATCGGGTTAATGTAGGTGCGCTGCTCGACAATCGGGCCAGACAAATCCAGCACCAATGCGGCTTCTTTGGGTAGTGCCGGTTGCTCTCCGCTCTGGTTAAATGCGAAGAAAAGCAGGCCGATAACAAATAAAAAAATCAGATTAAGTATCAGCTGCCGGGTGAAACTGATCAGTTTCCAGATAGCTCGGAATAGTTTTCCAATTCCTTTGAGTACCACTTTCATGAACGTTCCTGATGATGCGATCGGTATTATTTCTATCCTAACTTAGTAAACAAGGAATTACAGTAATAATCCTTGTTTACAATGTATTCCTTCCCTTAAGTATTGCGTGCTTTAGAGCTTGCTGTAAGGAAAGATCAGCTTAGATCCCGGGGTTATGAGTTATCACATGTAGAGAGGAGTGTTGTAATAATGTAAACAAGTGTTTGATAAAAGTTTGAGCAGTTAATATACTGGTCAGACCATAACAACAAAAGAATGGAAGCCATGGACGATAAATCTTACCCTCATTTGTTAGCGCCCCTAGATCTTGGTTTCACTCAGTTACGTAACCGTGTGTTAATGGGATCTATGCACACTGGCCTTGAAGAGTCGCGAGACGGCTTCAAGAAACTTTCTGCGTTTTATGCAGCCCGAGCTCGAGGTGGGGTCGGGTTGATTGTCACTGGCGGTTTTTCGCCAAATTTCCGTGGCAGGCTGCATCCACTGAGTGCCGAGTTCAGTTCGGCGCGCGCTGCCCGGGCCCACAGGGTTATCACCGATGCTGTTCATGAAGAAGGCGGCAAGATAGCCCTGCAGCTTTTGCATGCCGGCCGCTATGCGATGCACCCGTTTGCCGTGAGTGCTTCGGCCATTCGCGCGCCAATTTCAAAGTTTACCCCGAGCAAGATGAGCACGCGCCAGATCAACAAGACAATCGAGGCTTTTGCGCGTAGTTCAGAGCTTGCGCGCGAAGCGGGTTATGACGGTGTTGAGCTCATGGGCTCGGAAGGATACCTGATTAACCAGTTTATCTGTAAGCGTTCCAACCATCGCTATGATGAATGGGGCGGAAGTTATGAAAACCGTATTCGTTTTCCGATTGAGGTGGTAAAGGCGGTTCGCAAGCGTGTCGGACGAGACTTCATTATTGTTTTCCGCCTGTCGATGCTGGATTTGGTCGAGCAGGGCAGTACCCATGAAGAAGTGGTCCAGTTGGCGAAGGAGCTTGAAGCTGCCGGGGTGACAATTCTAAATACTGGTATCGGCTGGCACGAGGCTCGGGTGCCGACCATTGCGACCCAGGTTCCGCGTGCGGCATTTACCTGGGTGACCGAGAAGCTGAAGAGTGAAGTCAATATTCCGCTGGTGACCTGTAACCGGATCAACACTCCCCAGGTTGCCGAAGATATATTGTCCTCACAGCAGGCGGATATGGTGTCGATGGCAAGACCGTTTCTTGCCGACCCGGATTTTGTGGTCAAAGCAGAGCAGGATCGTGCCGACGATATCAATACCTGTATTGGCTGTAATCAGGCGTGCCTGGATCATGTGTTTGTCGGTAAGCGAGCGAGTTGTCTGGTTAACCCGCAGGCCTGTTACGAAACCGAGTTGGTACTGACACCATCGGCCAGCAAGCGGCGTGTGGCAATAGTTGGCGCCGGACCGGCCGGGATGGCAACTGCCGTCGCAGCGGCTGAACGCGGCTTCGAGGTTGATCTGTTTGAGAAGAACGATCATGTCGGTGGCCAGTTTAATCTGGCAATGCAAATCCCGGGCAAGGAAGAGTTTAAGGAAACCATTCGCTACTTTACCCGACGCCTGGAGCAAACAGGCGTTAATGTCATGCTCAGCCATCCTGTCGATGCCGATGAGCTTAAAGGCTATGACGAAGTGATTGTTGCAACCGGGGTTCAGCCGCGAAATCCGAAGATCCCGGGTGTTGAGCATGAAAAAGTGATCGATTATCAGACGTTGATCCGGGATAAGGTGCAGCTTGGCCAAAAAGTGGCGGTAATTGGTGCTGGTGGTATTGGCGTCGATGTCTCGACCATGCTGACCGAGCCGGAAAATCAGGACCTCGATAGCTGGCTTCAGGACTGGGGGGTCGACAAGTCGATTGAGCATGCTGGTGGTTTGTACCCGCACGAGGAGTATGTGAGTCAGCGTCAGGTATGGCTGATGCAGCGCAAACCGGGCAAAGTTGGTAAAGGGCCGGGGCGTACTACTGGGTGGATCCACCGCAAGGTGCTGGAAAAGCGCGGTGTGGAGCTGCTAAGCGGCGTCAGCTATGACAAGATTGATGATCAGGGACTGCATATTACGGTTGAAGGTCAGTCTCGCCTGCTGGATGTCGACAATATCGTGCTTTGTGCAGGTCAAACCTCGGTGGAAGTGCTGTCTGACAAGTTAAGGGCAATGAATGTCAATGTGCATGTTATTGGTGGTGCTGATGTAGCCGGGGAAGTTGATGCCAAGCGGGTGATCCGCCAGGGTATCGAGCTGGCCGCGAAACTATAACAAAGTCAACTCGCTAAGTAGCCAGTGCCATGATGTTCGGGGGCTGGCTGCTAATCCCTTCCCTGCCTCCCCTTGAAAATGGAGAGGGGCACTTTTCCTGTCATTTCCATAATATTACTGCGGTTTTACTACGTGGAATTTATGATATTGTAAAACAATAATTATTATCATCATGAGGTTGTTATGGATGCTCTATCGTTATTGTTAAATCGTCGCTCGTTGCCAAAGCTGATGGAGCCGGCTCCGCAGGGTGAGGTGCTGGAAAATATCTTTCGGGCTGGCCTGCGTGCTCCGGACCATGCTGCGCTGACACCTTGGCGATTTATAGTTTCCCATGGCGAAGGCTTGAACAAGCTGGCAGATATTCTGGTAGAAGCGGCAAAAGCGGATGGCGCCGATGAGGCGACCATTGAAAAAGCGGCTAAAGCGCCGTTACGTGCCCCGATGGTGATTACTGTGGTAGCGAAAGTCACTGAGCACGAGAAGGTGCCGGTGATTGAGCAGCACCTGTCGGCGGGCTGTGCGGCTCAGGCAATGCAGATGGCGGCGGTCGCGCAGGGTTATTCAGGTTTCTGGCGCACTGGTAAATGGGCCTATCACCCGGTTGTCCGTGAAGCATTGGGTGTACAGGGTGACGATATGATTGTCGGATTTTTATATATCGGTACGCCGGGGTGCCGAGAAGCCAAAGTGTCTGAACGTGATTTGGACCAGTTTGTCGAATATCTCTAGTATTCATCTCGATTTTGCTCTTGATGTAGACAGCCTGAAAGGGCCACCGGGAAGCTGATATTCCACCAGTTTCCCTCTTTATTGATCCAGAGTGGTGACACGGTTTAGCCTCCGGAGTAGAATTCTCTGCTCTTGTCATTATTCCGGAGCGTGTCATGGAAAATGTCCGCCTTACACAATACAGCCACGGCGCAGGATGCGGCTGTAAAATATCCCCTCAAGTTCTTGATACTATTCTCCGAACTCAACTCGCCCCATTCTCGGATCCTAACTTGCTGGTGGGAAATGAAAGCAAGGATGATGCTGCCGTTTATGATCTTGGCAATGGCAGTTCGGTGATCAGTACTACTGATTTCTTCATGCCGATTGTCGATAACCCATTCGATTTTGGCCGCATTGCCGCTACGAATGCCATCAGTGATATCTATGCGATGGGCGGCAAGCCGATCATGGCAATCGCTATTCTTGGCTGGCCGGTCAATGTGCTGGCTCCAGAGATTGCCCAGCAGGTGATCGAAGGTGGTCGTTCGGTATGTCGTGAGGCAGGGATTTCCCTGGCTGGCGGACACTCTATTGATGCACCAGAGCCTATCTTTGGTCTTGCTGTTACAGGTATTGTCGATACCGATCGCGTGAAGCGTAATAACCAGGCCGAAGCCGGATGCAAGCTGTATCTGACGAAGCCGCTGGGGATCGGTGTACTGACCACGGCCGAGAAAAAATCCAAGCTGGCTGAGCACCACCAGGGCCTTGCGCGTGACTGGATGTGTAAACTGAATAAGCCAGGTGCAGATTTTGCCGATGTGGCAGGCGTTAAAGCCATGACGGATGTGACCGGCTTTGGTCTGATGGGCCACCTGAACGAAATTTGCGAAGGCAGCGAGCTAAAGGCAAAAGTATGGTTTGATCAGATCCCGCATCTGCCGGGTGTGTTTGATTATATCGAGCAAGGTTGTGTACCGGGTGGAACGGGGCGTAACTTTGATAGCTACGGCCATCGTCTGGGTAACATGAGCGAGCAGCAAAAAGCGTTGCTGTGCGATCCGCAAACATCTGGCGGCCTGCTGCTGGCGGTGAGCCCGGAAGCCGAGGCCGACGTTCAGGCCGTTGCCGAGCGCCACGGCATTGAGCTAAACGCAATTGGTGAATTGCTGCCGGCTGATGGTGATACTACCCTGATTGAGATTTGTTAATGTCACGTCCGAATTGTGAAGATTTCCGACAGTTATTTGTCAATGATACCCCGTTAATGGACCTGCGTGCCCCGGTTGAATTTGATCAAGGTGCTTTTCCGACGTCGGTAAACCGACCGCTAATGCAAGATAGCGAGCGTCAGGCTGTCGGGACCTGTTTTAAAGAACAAGGCCAGGAGGCAGCGATTGCGCTTGGCCATAAACTGGTTCACGGTGATATTAAAGCTGAACGTATTGCCCAGTGGAAAGCGTTTTGTGAAGCGAATCCCGATGGTTATCTCTACTGCTTCCGTGGTGGCTTGCGCTCCCAGATCACCCAGCAGTGGCTGAAAGAGGCGGGTATTGAGTATCCGCGAGTTGTTGGCGGCTACAAAGCGCTTCGACGTTTTCTGATTGATACCATCGAGCAGGTTGCCCAGCAGCCGATGACCCTGATTGGCGGTAACACCGGCTGTGGCAAGACTATTATGGTCAACGAACTGGAAAACGGTCTGGATCTGGAAGGGGCTGCCAATCACCGAGGCTCCTCGTTCGGGCGATATGTGACCGAGCAGCGAACCCAGATTGATTTTGAGAATGTACTGGCTGTGTCAATGCTGAAAAAACAGGCGCTTGGTATCAACCAGTTTGTTCTTGAAGACGAAGGGAAAATTATCGGTTCAGTTAGTGTGCCTTTGCCAATAAATACCGCGATGCAACAGGCACCGATTGCAATTGTTGACGATCCGCTTGATGTGCGTCTGGCTCGCTTGCTGGATGACTATGTCGTGCGGATGCAGCGAGACTTTGTTGCTCACTATGGTGAAGAGTTGGGCTGGACACGTTTCGCCGAGTATTTGGAGCGTGGTATGTTCAGTATTCGCAAGCGCCTCGGCCTAGAGCGTTATGAGCAGCTGCTACAGGTGCAGCAAGACGCGGTTCGCTTGATGCAAAGCTCGGGCTCGCTGGACGGCCATGAAGGCTGGCTCAAGCCCTTGCTGGAGCAGTACTACGATCCTATGTATACCTACCAGCTCAGTAAAAAAGCCGATCGTATTGTCTTCCGCGGTGAATACGATGATGTAAAAGCCTGGTTGGCAGATAAAACAGCGTAAACATACGATGAGGAGCGGGGACACTGTTCTCGCTTCTCGCTTCTCGCTTCTCGCCCTGTATTTATATCCAGTGTTTTCTTGTCCTTTATTCTGCTTTTCTCTATAGTTCGTGTTACTAAGAACTAGCCAACAATTTTCATGACCCGTCTATATATTGCTGAAAAACCAAGCTTAGGCCGAGCTATCGCTGCGGTATTGCCGCGCCCCCATAAAAACAACAACGGTTATATCGAAGTCGGAAATGGCGATATTGTGACGTGGTGTATCGGTCACCTGCTCGAGCAGGTCGAACCCGATGCCTATGACGAAAAATACAAGAAGTGGAACATGGCCGATTTGCCGATTGTGCCGCAGCAATGGCAGCTGGTGCCGAGGAAGACGGCCAGGCAACAGCTGAGCGTTGTCCGCAAGTTGGCCAAGCAGGCTACCGAGGTTGTCCATGCTGGTGACCCGGATAGGGAAGGGCAGCTGCTGGTCGATGAGGTGATTGACTATATCAAGCTTGCTGCGAGCAAAAAGGCCAGCATGCAACGTTTGCTGATTTCCGATCTAAACCCGGCGGCCGTGAAGCGGGCGTTGGGCAAGATGCGAAGCAACCGCGACTTTATTCCGCTGTCGGTTTCGGCGCTGGCCCGTTCGCGGGCGGACTGGCTGTATGGTATGAATATGACTCGTGCCTATACCTTGCTGGGGCAGAAAGGGGGATACCGGGGCGTATTATCGGTTGGCCGGGTCCAGACTCCCGTATTGGGGCTGGTAACGCGACGGGATGATGAAATTGCCAACTTTGTACCCAAGCCATTTTATGAGTTGTTTGCCCTGATCCCCTATCAGGACAATATGATCCGCGCCCGCTGGATACCCAGTGAGGCTTGCAAGCCGTGGCAGGATGCAGACGGACGGGTACTGAACAGGAAGCTGTGTGAAAACGTCGTTAACCGAATAAAGGGCCACCCTGCAGAGGTGACCGAATCAGAACGTAAGGAAACGCGCCAGTCTGCGCCTTTGCCGTATTCACTGTCGGCCCTGCAGATCGATGCCGCCAAGCGATTCGGTATGAGTGCGGCCGATGTCTTGGCAACCTGTCAGTCGCTCTATGAAAAGCACAAAGTTATCACTTATCCGCGTTCAGATTGCCGGTATCTGCCACTGGATCACTTCAGGCAGGCGGATGAGGTATGTCAGGCCATAGCCAAGACTGCCGCAGAGCTTAGCTCGGCCGTTGACGGTGCCAATACTTCACAAAAATCCAAGGCATGGAACGATAAGAAGGTGGATGCCCACCATGCAATCATCCCGACCCCCAAGGCCGTTAACAGCAATGCGCTGAGCGCCGGAGAGAATAAAATCTATCAGCTTATCGCCAGACAGTACCTGATGCAGTTTTATCCAGCCGCTGTCTATAGTGAGGCAAAACTTGTCTTTACCATTGCGGGCGGGATATTTGTGGCCAAAGGACGCCAGCTAATGAGTGCGGGTTGGCGAGAGTTGCTGGGACGAGAGGACTTGACAAGTGAACAGGACCTGGCCGATAAGGTCCCACCGTTAGAAAAAGGCACGGTACTGACTTGCCAGGACGGTGAGATAAAGGACAAAATGACAGAACCGCCTAAAGCGTTTACCGAAGCGACATTGCTGCAGGCAATGACAGGTATCGCCCGGTTCGTATCAGATCCGTCACTGAAAAAAATCCTCCGTGATACCGACGGGTTGGGGACCGAGGCCACCCGTGCCGGGATCCTCGATATTTTGTTCAAACGTCAGTTATTAACACGGCAGGGCAAGAGCATTCATGCCACCGAGGCTGGCCGAGGACTTGTTTATGCGCTTCCCGATGAGTCAACCTATCCGGATATGACGGCGCACTGGGAGCACCAGTTGCAGGATATGGCGGAGAAGAAATGTGCCTATCAGCCGTTTATGGATGCACTGCAGGAGAGGGTCCAGCAGATCATGGAGAAAGTGAAACATAGCGAGATCCCCCCGAGTTTGCGAGAGCTGAAATCGCCGGAGCCTTTTAAAGGCGGCAAGAAACGGCGTTACAGTAAAAGCAGCAAAGGAGGAGGCCGAACTGGCACCAAGGCCGGTAGCAGCCGGGCGGGTGCGAAACGTAAGCCAAGAAAGAAAGCCGACTAAGTATGTTCGTAATACTGGTTGCGGCCCAGTGATTTGGCTTCATATAGCGCCCCATCGGCCTGTTTGAAAAACTCGCCGGGGGAACTCTGCACCGAAGGAACTGTCGTGCTGATCCCTATGCTGATGGTAACTATATCTGGTGCGCTGCTGACCCCCTGGCTGCGGGGCAGCTGCAGCTCACGTATAGCATGGATGGCACGTTGGGCGGCGTAACGGGCCGCACTTTTGTCCTGGCCCGGAAGCAGCAGTACAAATTCTTCCCCGCCGTAGCGTGCAAAGAGGGCTCCGGCTCGCTTTTCCTGTGTTGCCAGGGTGTTGGCAATGATTTTCAGGCATTGGTCGCCAGCGGCGTGACCGTAGCTGTCGTTATAGGCCTTAAACAGGTCGACATCAATGATCAGCAGGGAAAGCGGAAGCTGGTGGCGTTCGGCGCGACGCCACTCTTCGTTAATTCTTCTATCGAAGACCCGGCGGTTGGACACCGAGGTGAGCGGATCAAGCCGGGAGATCTTCTCTAATTTTCGGTTTACCTTCTCCAGCTCGGCGGTACGGTCGGATACCCGCTGCTCAAGCTCTTTGTTCAGATTGATCAGGTTTTCTTCTGCCTGACGGCGAACCAGATGTTGTGAAACGATGAAGCCAAATTGTTTTAGCAGTTGCTGATGATAGTTATGGAGTGGAGTACCGGTTAATAGGTTGTCACAGGCAATCCAGCCAACCGGGGTGTCTTCGTCCCATAGCGATATATAGGCGCTCCAACCAAAACCAACCTGCTTAAGTTCATGGAAAAGCGGCGTATTTTCTTCAATGGCCAGGTACTCTTTGCGCCGGTAATCTTTGTTAATTTTGGTAAACCATAGATCCGGTATTTCTTCCTCGAAATAATGCTCGTTCACCGTCTTGCCGTGAATATCTGTGCCGTACGTGCCTTGCATGCGGTTCTTCCCTTTGAACAGAAAGATAGCCATGCGGTCGATGAGCAGCAGCTTTTTTGCCTCTTCGACGGCGGTAAAAAGCATATTATCCATGGAGCCGGCGCGCCAGAGCTTGAATGAAATATCGTGCAGAGCCTGGAGCTGCTCTTTGAGCAGCTGCTGTTCCTGTTGGCTGATCTGCAGTTCACGCTCAGCAGAGCGGCGACCGTCATGTTCATCTTGAATACTTTCGCTCAGCAGACAGGCATCGAGCTCAGAGGCCATGAGGGCGGCGAGGAAAGTGAATTCACTGCCTTCGATGATTGGATGCTCCGGAAAGTCGACGATAAGGCAGCCGATGATATGGGAACGTCGCTCCAGCGGCAGGCATAAGCGCGTGTAGCCGTCACGTAGTTCAACTTTGGGCGTGCGTTGACGAATAGCCCTGGTTACCTGGAAGAATGGAATACTGTTACGGTCAGAGATGTCGACGGGCGGGAATTGGTAGTGTATCCCGGTGTCATTCATTTCGAGAAGAATTTTCCATTGCGACTTGTAGGCAACGACCAGCTGGGCTCGGTAGGCAGAGAAGCTTTCGCTTAGGTTTCGGCAGGTGAGTTCGCAGACTGTACGAAGTCCATGGGCCTTCCCCCATTGCTCAAGGATGCGTTGATAGAAATTGTCTAACCGTTCAGTTTGGGTCAATACAGGTTGTCCGTGTGGGAGTTAAGTCGTTGAGCACTTATTTTTATCAATCACAGAAATAAAGCTAGGCACTAAGCCCGCATTATGATTAGAAAGTTGGGCAGATTTATAAATTTGCGACTCAAAACACACCGATCATCAGTGTGTAAGGAGGATTGTGTCAGGATGGTTTGCTGCCATGGACGAATGTTTAGTTTATCAATCAGGGAATTACGATGGTATGGCG
>NZ_JAKRFQ010000708.1 GCF_022347985.1 Photobacterium sp. OFAV2-7 | reverse complement strand
CGCTGATAAAAATAAATAAAGCGAAAACATTATTTCAATAACGTGAAACCCGCGAGTGCTTTGATAAATAGAGATCATTGCTCGCTAGCTAAGGAGTCAGGCATGTTTAATATCGCGCTATTTGGGGCTGGCCGTATTGGTCAGGTTCATGCTGTCAATATTGCTAATCACCCGGAAACGAATCTCTACTCTGTGATCGACCCTTATTTGGAAGGGGCACAGAAACTGGCAACTCAGTACGATGCTGTTATTCAGAGCGTAGAAGAAGCGATGACTGATCCGGCTGTTCATGGGGTATGCATTGGTTCAGCAACTGATACCCATGCCAATTTAATCGAGTTGGCTGCCCAAAATGGCAAAGCAATTTTCTGTGAAAAGCCAATTGACCTTGATCTTAGCCGTGTACGTGACTGTCTGGCAGTTGTGAAGCAGCATAATGCGCCTATGATGGTGGGCTTCAACCGCCGTTACGATCCTCAGTTCCGTCAGGTAAGGGAACAACTAAGTGCGGGTGTGACCGGCAAAGCCGAATCACTGCTTATCACTTCGCGTGATCCGTCGCCACCGCCAGCGGAGTACAGCAAAGTTTCTGGTGGAATGTTCCGGGATATGACAATCCATGATTTGGATATGGCCCGTTTTATCATCGGTGAAGATCCTGTCTCTATTTCAGCCCATGGTAGTTGCATGGTTGATCCGGCTATTGGAGAAGCCGGCGATATCGACACAGCCGTAATTGTGATGAATTTCCCGTCAGGTGCAATCGCCACAATTACCAACAGCCGCCGCTCTGGCTATGGCTACGATCAGCGTATCGAGCTTCATGGTGAGAAGGGCTTGCTTCAGGCCGGGAATGTCAAAGAAAACCTGGTTCAGCACTGGGGGGAGAAAGGTTGTATCAGTGCCAAGCCACAGCATTTCTTCCTGGAACGCTATCAGGCTGCCTATATTGCAGAATGGCAGCATTTTGTTGATGTCCTGGCTGGTAAATGCGAGCCGGAATGTAATGGCGATGATGGTGAGCAAGCGCTGGTTCTGGCCGAGGCAGCACTTGAGGCGCTCCATAGTGGCAAGACAGTGACGCTGTAGTGTCTGACAAGTTTTACCCCGTATTCTTACAAGTGATTTGTTCAGAGAACCTAGGTGAGTAGGGAGCTGAATTCGGCCCGGTATCAACCCCCATTGATACCGCGTCGGCTGATAAAGAGCTTGATTGGATAAATCGCTTAGTTTTAGCCTCGCAATTGCGAGGCTTTTTTGCTGGTGAGTTGTTAGCTTGAGAGGCTCTAACTTGAGGTTAGTCGTTCAAATTGTGCAGGGAGGGTGACTGAAGTAGGCCACAAAGGCCTAATGGGTTGCTGTTCCCGCCTTCGGTGTGTCTTTTGTTTCTCCTTGCTTGTATGCCAATGATACGGCCAGAGTCTGAGCCAGACATAAAGAGGCGGACTGAGAGCGGAATGCATCGACCTGAGCTTCTTTGACAATGAAACAAACATCGCTAAATGAAGCCAATGGGCTGATCTGGCTATCGGTCATGACGATTTGCTTGGCACCGACCTGAGAGACGATTTCACTGAGCTCGACCGTTTCCTGGGCATAGGGAGTGAAGCTAATTGAAATAACGGCATCATTGGGGCCGATCATGCTAAGCTGTTCTTTGAACATCCCGCCAAGGCCGTCAATCAGGAATGCCCGGCGCTCAAGGTGGCGCAGTGCATAGGTCAGATAGGATGCAACACTGAATGAGCGACGCAGACCTATTAGGTAGATGTTGTCGGCATTGGCGAGGATATCGACTGCCTGTTGCAGTTTTTCCGGTGAAGTCTGCGTGGCGAGTTGCTGCATAGCTTGAGCATTGGCGCGAGCAAACTCCTGCAGAATATCCTCCGGACGCTCAGGTGGGGTATGATCACCTTCCAGTTCCTTAAAAAGCCTTGCTCTGTCGGTGTAGCTTGCTGTTTCTTCAACCAGGTTACGACGAAATAGCTGCTTCATTTCATTGAAACCGGTAAAGCCAAAGGCATTGGCAAAGCGGATAAGGGTAGAGGGGGGTACGTCGGCTTGTTTGGCGATCACCGCCACTGTATCGAAAGCGATGCTGTTTGTGTTATCCAGCACGTACTCAGCGACTTGTTGCAGACGCTTGCTCAAATCGCCATAGCGAGAGCGAATCTGATCCTGAAGCTCAGTCAGGTTAGTAGCTGCGGACATCTTTGTCTCCGTTTAAAAGTTCTGACTTAATTGTAGGGTTTTGTGCATTGAAGTGAAACGTATTTTTCAAATTCAGGTGTTGTAATTCCATTTTGGAATAATCATTTCGATCATGGTCACTGTTCGGGGGGACAGAACAACGACTAATTTGGGCTCAATTTAGAAAAAAACGCGAAAAAAAAAGCCACGCGTCCTGGGAGAAACGTGGCTACCTCAACCCAAGGGGCCTACAGTCAAACTTGAAGTAATACCAATCTACATAAGTATTTGATCATTCTTGCTGGTTAAAATTACTTTTAACTGCGTTATGAATTTTGTAATTAGAGTAACTAGTTAGCAGCAATTCATGCCTTGTTCTAAGTGATTTTTCCTGCGCAACTATCTGAACAACTACTCATCCAGATTGGTATAAAGAAGAGTGAATTAAATTAAATTTATTACGTGGTCAGTTACTTGCTCTTTTTCTGTCGCTTCATATCGAAGATAACGGCCACGACAATTACCAGACCTTTCACGACCTGCTGCCAATAGGCTGATACGTTGAGCAGATCCAGACCGTTTTGCAGTACACCCATAATCATGGTGCCGATGA
>NZ_JAKRFQ010000707.1 GCF_022347985.1 Photobacterium sp. OFAV2-7 | reverse complement strand
AAATCATCACATTTTACGGCTGAATCGTGGTTTAAAATCAACAACATACCGATTAATTCTTGCTGTTGCCTTATAAGCGATCCATTAATGACCATAAGAATTGATAGTATATATGTTAGCTTATCTCTATCGGTAGTATGTTTAACTCACTGTTTAATAATGAAAAAATATATTAGTAGCGATCTAATTTTCAGGCGTACATAAAGCGTTGATACAGTCTGGTCTGCGATTAGACCAAGTAGCTATCCAATATTTAACCTGTAATACATCTAATCTGATACAAACGTGTTTATGTTTAGCTCTGTGCCAGTAGTTTTCTGTGCCAGTAGTTTTCTGTGATTACCGAGGGAGCCTGACGGTGTAATTACCGAGGGACTTTGTCATTCAAGAGTAGACTATCTAGGTCACTCTTTTCTGTTTTGATGGGCCTTGGTTATTTCAGATTTTGCTTTCCGTAAAGCAATAGTATTCAAGTTCTCCCTGACCCAGATATTTCTTATCGTCGAATGACTAATAGAGATGCCATGCTCTCTTTTTAACTCGCCTGCCATCTGGTTTGAACTCAGGTAGGGTTTTTCTAAAGTAGTCGCAAGCACTTTGGCCTCAACGTCTTCATCGATTCGGTTGGTATGCCGATACTCAGGTTTATGTATGCGTTTTAATGCTAACGGGCCACCGTCTTGAAGTTGCTGCCGGTACTTGGCAATAGTTTTTCTCGAGCATCCAGTTTGCCTTGCCGCTTCCCGTGTATTACCTAGCTGCGCCGCCAATTCGACGGCATCGAGCTTACGCTGGACTTCCATGCCATACTCTGTCGGTTTCACGGGCTCGACCAACTCAGCTACCTGCAACTGTCTGTTAGCAAAGTAAACCGAGAAGTTACCATCGAAGTGCTTGCGCACCTCCAGTTTTTGATTAACGATTGAGTGGCTAAGGGGCGACTCGATCAAGTACATCCTGTTGTTATAACAGAAGGTATGGTCTCGACGGATCTTTCGGTACTCTTTCTGGACACAGATAGCATTGAGGCAGAGATAAGCGGGTACAGGCGTAAATTCAGATTTCCTGTTTTTGGCTTTGACTGCGACCTGCCGTGACCAGTACCCAGGAATGAAGAAATTATGTAGGTAATGGTTGGCGCTTTCGATATCGGTGATCCCGCCTAAACGAAGTTCTGGCACTAATCGATCTTGAAAGGTATCAAAGGAGCGCTCAACACGGCCTTTGCCTTGTGGGGAGTTGGCAAAGATGATTTCGATCCCTAATTCTTTGCATGCCCTTTGCATTTGCGAGAAGTTACAGCGTTTGGGGCCACCAAAGATGCCAGCTTTATCGACGTAGAGGGTTTTAAAGAGCCCTCTTTTTTCGATATAGGTACGCATCACTTTCATACAACCATCAGTGGTTTCTGAAGGGAAAAACTCTGCGTGAACGTCACTGGTTGCATCATCAATAATGGCAATCAGGCATGTTTTTTTATCGCCAAACCAGCGGTGGGGGCTGCCATCCATTTGCAGTAACAACCCTGCTGATTCCATGCGCTCTCGGCGTTTCCTGACTTGTGGACGTCGACGCTTAGCCCGTTTGACATGGTGTATATCATGCGCCCAAGAACGTAACGTTTCTCGCTTGACAGTGATCCCTTCGTTAGCTTCTAACAGTTCAGCAAGGTGTTGCAAGTTGAAGTCGTAATACTTCTCCCTAATGAGCGTTTGGACTTGCCTTCTGAGTGAGCTAGGGAGCTTATTTGCAGGTGGCCTGCCTGTATTGCCATGAATAACGAATTGAATGCCGATCTTGCGGTACTGCTGTAAGTAGCGTTCAATCGTGCGGCGGGATCTATTCAGGAGCTTGGAAGCATTGATGATACTCATTTTGCCCTGAGCGACCTTAGCGATCACATCGACAGTGAGTTGTTGTTTCGAATCCATCACAATCATCCTTCGCAACCTCTGAATACGTGTTAGGTACACAGAGAATTGCTGATCAAGTAGATCCGTCAATTTCCCTTGGTAATTAACTTAGAACGACAAAATCGCTTGGTAGTTAAGGTACGACAAAGTCCCTCGGTGTTCACAACAGGCTTTTCGATGTGCTGAAAGGCCTGTGCCCCATTTCGTGACAGAGTAAATACTCATTCACAAGCTATTTACTATTTTTACCATATATTAGCTAATGTCCAAGGCAAATTCTAGCTACGATAACCCCACCAATTTGGTGGGGTTATTTCCGTCTATTAGGTACCAATCAATAATATGTTTGAAGCACTTGAGCCATTTCTTCCTTGACTTGCGGTACTGTCAGGCCAACAATGATCTGGAAGCTGTCGCCGTTTCTTACTACATTTACTGCTCCCTTCTGCTGGAAGTAGGCCGTCGGCTTAACCAGGTCAGGATCTTTTACCTTGATCCGCAATCGGGTGGCACAGTTAGTCAGTAGTTCGATGTTTCCGCTGCCTCCCAGCCCCTCTATAAAAGCAACCGCTTGTGAGGAATCGATAGCCGGTGCGTTATCTGCTGTATCTGATTTAGATGCTTTGTAATCCGCTTTGGTATACAGCTTAGCTTCAGAGTTATCGCGTCCTGGAGTCATAATGTTGTATTTCAGAATAAGTGTTCTGAACAGGAAGAAGTAGATGGCCGTAAATGAAAGACCAATGACTATCTGGATTACATAGGTGCCCATATGGTTTGCTCCCAGTGGCAACCAGTTCTGGAACACAAAGTCGATAAGGCCCGTCTGAAAATTTCCGGATATACCCATCGTATAGGCCAGAGTTGCCATCGTAGCGGAGAGCAGAGCAT
>NZ_JAKRFQ010000706.1 GCF_022347985.1 Photobacterium sp. OFAV2-7 | reverse complement strand
TGATGGCTCTCTAGACATCATGAACACGTCTAACGCAGGCACTCCGCTTACAGAAGAAGGTGTAACACCACTTCTGACTGTTGACCTGTGGGAACACGCTTACTACATCGATTACCGCAACCTACGTCCAGACTACATGAATGCGTTCTGGGCACTGGTTAACTGGGAATTCGTTGCGAAGAACCTAGCTGCCTAATTGGTAGAAAATTAGACATACTTTCAAAACGCCTGCCTTTGTGCAGGCGTTTTTTATTTCCTCAAAAAACAGCTTTTGTCCTCAAAACTGCTCAATCCATAGCCACAATTTATCCTTCCGGCAACCAACCAAAACAGTGATGAATAGGTTGGCAATATTATTGAATTCCTAACGAATTCCTGACATTTCGCCTAAAAAATAAACGTAAAAATGCCGGAGCACAGATTGAAAGTAAGAAGATGCTCCTATGAAAAATAAACGACCTATAAATAACCTGTTAGCCTCACTGTTCCTCTTCACCTCTGCCTTCTCCTTTGCCGAGACGGCAGCGATTCCAGTGACAACCGAAACAGTCAAATCCCAATCATTTGATGTTCAGGTCGAAGAAGCCGCAAAAATTAGCGCGACCGATTCGGCAAACCTGACTTTCAGCACAGGCGAGAAGATCAAAGCGATTTATTTCAAAGACGGTGATGCCGTCAAGAAAGGCAATCTCATCGCCGAGCTTGACAGCACCAAGGCCAAGGCTGATTTCGACAAAGCCAAAAGCTCGTTGAATATGGCCAAGACTAAACTACAGCGCACCCAGAACCTGTTAAAGAAGCAACCTGATGCCCTGTCTCCTCAGGACGTTGACGAGCTGAAGGAACAAGTCAACCTGGCAGCCGCTGATTTCCGTCAAAAGCAGGCAGTGCTACGCGATTACCAGATCATCGCCCCGTTTGACGGCCGCCTGACAGCCTTCAGCCACTCTGTAGGCAGCCACATCGATGCCTCGAGTGTTCTAGTCAGCCTGTATCGCCTCGATCCGGTAAAAGTCAGCTATACCATCAGCCAGGACGATCTCGGTAAAGCCGCCAAGGAGCAGGCCGTGCAAATTACCGTCGATGCCTTCGCTGACCAGACTTTCAAAGGAAAAGTCAATTATGTTGCCCCTGCCGTCGATGAAAACTCCGGCCGAGTAGAAGTCCACGCCCGTATTGCCAACCCCGACCATGTACTGGCACCAGGCATGTTTGCAAACGTAAAACACAGACTGGCAAAAGGGAAAAAGCAACTCCTGATCCCGCAGAATGCCGTTGTTGCCAACAATAACGAGCGCTATGTCTGGGTGATTTCCGATGGCAAACCTGTTAAGCAAACGATCAAGCTCGGTCAGAACACCAATGATGGCTACGTCGTGGTTCGTCAGGGGCTGAAAAAAGGCCAGCAAGTCGTGACAACCGGCCAACAAAAGCTGACGGCAGAAAGTGCCGTCAAGGTACTGAATAGCGATATCAATACCAACGATAAAGAGAGCAATACCCAAGCGCCAATTCACCCTAGCACCGGGAAACCTGCGGCATCGGAGGAAAGCTAATGCGATTGCCAGAGATTTGTATACGCCACCCTGTTTTTGCCTCGGTACTGAGTATTGCCGTGATCTTACTGGGTCTGTTGTCATTCCAAAAACTGTCTATCCAGTATTTTCCAGATCACAACACACCCACCGCGACGGTCAGTGCCAACATTACCGGAGCCAGTGCCGAGTTCATGTCACGCAACGTTGCTGACAAACTGATCGATGCCGCAACCGGGCTCGATAGCGTTGATACCATGGCAACAGACTGTCAGGAAGGCAGCTGTACCCTGAAAATCGATTTTGCCGACGATGTCGATGATGTCGAATACACCAACCTGATGAACAAGCTGCGCAGCAGCGTAGAAGGGATCAGTGATTTTCCGCCGAGCATGACGGATAAACCTACAGTTACTGACAACGCCTCTGATACCAGCTCTGCCAGCAACGTGATCACTTTCGTCAATACCGGCGGGCTGGAACAGCAAGAGATGTACGACTACATCAGTCAGCAGCTTGTCCCGCAGTTTCGCCACATTCAGGGCGTCGGTGCAGTCTGGGGGCCGTATGGTGGTTCGTCCAAGGCAGTCCGCGTCTGGCTCAAGCCCGAGCGCATGATGGCCCTTAACATCAAAACGGCCGATGTTGTCGGTACACTGAGTTCCTACAATGCCAGCTTCACGGCCGGTACCATCATGGGCGAAGCCCGAGATTTTTCTATCAACCCGATTAATCAGGTTGAGAATATTGACGATGTGCGCGATCTGGTTATCCGTGTCGACAACGGCCAGGCCATTCGCCTCAAGGACATTGCCGATATCGTCATGGGAAAAGAGAGCCTTACCCCAAGCCTGCTGACCGTCAACAAGCAACAGGCAATGTCGCTGCAGGTCCTGCCGCTACGCACCGAAAACCCGGTTACCGTTGCCGAGCGAGTGAAAGAAGCCATCGACCAGATGCAGAGCCAGCTGCCTGACGGCATCGAAATGAAAATGGTATACAACCAAGCCGACTTTATTGAAGCTGCGATTGAGCAGGGCTTCTCGACACTGGTCGAAGCTATTGTTCTGGTCTCCCTGGTGGTCGTGCTGTTTCTCGGCTCGCTCCGGGTTGCCTCTGTCCCTATCATTACCATTCCGGTCTGTGTCATCGGTGTGTTTGCCGTTATGGCATGGCTCGGCTTTAGTATTAACGTCCTGACCATTCTGGCAATCATTCTGGCAATTGGCCTGGTGGTTGATGATGCCATCGTGGTAGTGGAGAACTAGATC
>NZ_JAKRFQ010000705.1 GCF_022347985.1 Photobacterium sp. OFAV2-7 | reverse complement strand
CTTATATCATCAATAAGTAACCCATCGCATCATTACTTTTGCTGATACTTTCCGCTCAGGATCTCTGGGCGGTTGCTATTGTGTCCCTTCAGGAAATAATCCCTTAATTCCACGCTGCTAATAGTTTTCACCGGAAAATGCATAATGGAAGTAGCCTCTGATAAACAGATCTGGAGGCTGTTCGGCGTTTAACTGAGGGTATCTATGCACAAATTTAACTGGAAGCCGCTGCTGCTGGCATGCTTGATTGTCAGTATTGGCCAACTTAGCCTGGGATTGGTTTTTCCTTCACTGCCGTGGATCGCAAAGGATCTGGGAGTGAGCTCTGAGCAGGCACAGCTATTGGTTTCTGGTTATCTTTTGGGTTTTGGCCCTTCCCAGCTTATCTATGGCCCAATGTCAGATGTATTTGGCCGTCGTCCTGTTTTGCTTTCCGGGTTGCTTATCGCCTTGCTTGGACTGGCGTTGGCAGTGACGCATGCTGACTCGTTCAGCTGGTTATTGGCTGGGCGCTTTGTGCAAGGGCTTGGAGCCGGGAGTGTTGCTGTACTTGCCAGAGCGACGATAAGGGACAGTTACCTGAGTCATCATCTGGTCAAGGCGATGACCTGGGTCGCGATTGTCGCGGCGTTTACACCGATAGTAGCGCCGGTGATTGGTGGCTTGGTTAACCATTACTCGGGCTGGCTGGCGGTCTTTATATTATTGCTGGGCTATATCGCTGTGGTTTGGTTGGTGTTGCTGCTGACATTTAAGGAAACATTGAAGCTAACGTCGGCCCCTCAGTCCGTCAGTAAACTGGTCGTTTCCTATTTCTCCCTGATGCAGGAGCGGCATTTTCTTACCTTTGCCGGCCTTGGCTGGGTGAATTTTTCCTTAGTGGTCATTTCTATCTCTATGATGCCCTTCATTATGCAGGTTCAGATTGGGATGACGTCGGATGAATATGCATTGTGGGCGATGGTCCCGGCTTTTGGATTACTGAGTGGTGGGATTGTATGCCAGCGGCTTCGTCCTGTGGTGGGGACCCAAAAGATGCTGCAGCTCGCACCAATGCTACACCTGCTGGCCGGTAGTGTTTTGATTCTGGCCCCGGTTGAGCCTGTCTGGATGAGTACGGGGCATTTTCTGTTGGCAATGGCTAACGGGATGGCGTTCCCTTGTGCCCAGTCGTTGTTGCTGGTTCCTTACGGCAACAAAGCCGGTACCGTGTCAGCCTTGTCCGGAGCCTGTCAGATGGTATTTGCATCCTTGCTAAGTAGCTTTTTGCTTAAGCTCGGGATCAGTCAGGCCTGGCACCTTGGCTGTGTGATGTTGGTTGCCGCCGGTGTCGGGTTGGTGCTGGTGTATTTCGGGGCTCGCTCTGAAAGCGGGCGTGAAGCTGTGGCTGCCTTAAATTAATCTCGTCGATTGGGCTGGAATATGAGCCATACTTATCAGCAGAGTGAATTCCTCGTTGAGGCAGAAGACTATGCTGAGATTTATCTGTCTGGTTGTCGCTATTACCCTGACAGCTTGTGTCAGCCAGCGTGAACTTGAGTTATCACAGAATAAAGAGTGGGAGCAACTTGGAGCGTATCACGGCCAGCAAGGGTATCGGGAGTGGGATGAAAATCGCCTGAATAAGCAGGGAGCAATGACAGAAACCGAGTATGAGAAGTATCGTGCCGGTTATCTGCAGGGACGGTTTGAATACTGCAGCCAAAAGACAACGGTCAGTACCGTGCTCAATCAGGGATACCCGGATGAGTGTAATGAAAATCAAGGTAGTTACGGTCTGATAGAGCGTGGCTATTAGCTCATGAACTAACACGATAGATAGCAAAAAGGCTGCCGAGGCAGCCTTTTTGATGCTCAGACAACCTGATGAATTAGTTGTTGCTGTGCAGCTCGCTGTTTAGCTCAACGGCTGTTTTGTTAGTCAGGCATTCGATCTGACCTGTCACAGAGTTGCGGCGGAACAATAGGTCTGGCTTGCCAGCCAGGTCGCGGGCCTTAACCACTTCAACTTCCTTGCCTTGTGAATCAAGCATACGGACCTTAGAACCAGCCGTGACATACAGGCCTGACTCAATAGTACAGCGATCACCCAGTGGGAAACCAAGCCCGGCATTGGCGCCAAGCAAGCTGTTTTCACCAATAGAGACAACCACTTTACCGCCGCCACTCAGGGTACCCATGATAGAGGCACCACCACCGACGTCTGAGCCTTCACCAACCATGACACCGGCAGAGATACGGCCTTCAACCATGCTGACACCTGTAGTACCTGCATTGAAGTTAATGAAGCCTTCGTGCATGACTGTCGTACCTTCACCAACGTGGGCACCCAGGCGAACACGTGATGTATCAGCAATACGTACGCCAGCAGGCACGACGTAATCAACCATTTTCGGGAATTTATCGACACAGTCTACTGTCAGTACTTCGCCGTTTAGGCGCGCTTCGATCTGGCGATCGGCCAGCTCAGGGAGATCAATCGGGCCCTGGCTGGTCCATGCGATGTTATGTAGCAGGCCAAAAATGCCGTCCAGCACGATGCCATGAGGCTTAACCAGGCGATTAGAGATAAGCTGTAGTTTCAGGAAGCCTTCGGCAACGGAAGCCGGGGCTTCGTCGCTTGCAAGAATCACGATAACCAATGGCTGAGTTGATTGAGCAGCCTTTGCTGCGAACTGCGCACTTTTATCATCACCAGCAGCGGTGAAGGCTGCAGCCAAATCTGCGCACTGGGCTGGAGTTACCTCAATGGCCTGGTTGCCTTCCTTATAGTCAACAACAGCTGCCAGGGCTGCAACCAGCTCATC
>NZ_JAKRFQ010000704.1 GCF_022347985.1 Photobacterium sp. OFAV2-7 | reverse complement strand
ATTAAATACCAAGTTGGCAGTTAGCAATATTAATTATGAGTTCTATGAACCAACCTCGAAGCAGGTGCTAGCGGTTGAACAAACTGATAGTAAAACATTAGAGATTCAGACGAGTGAGGATTGGCCACAGGAAATTCGAATTAAAGCAACTATTGATTTCGAACAGGGCAGTGACATATTGACGACGGACTTTAATTTTTTTGTGCCGTCAGCCCGTTTGGTCTCTGTCGGGGTTCCGATATCGGAAGCGGCTGATATGCTGATCCCTGTCCAGCTGGAGGTCAGGCAGAGCGGAATATACCGAGTGCGCGCTAATTTATATAGCCAACATGGTGATGTGATAGCGGCACTGAACGGAAAGTCCAAGCTGGCAGAGGGCTCCGACAAGCTGGTACTAAAAGCCCATCACAGCGTACTATCAGGAACGGACGGTTTATATCTCCTCAAGGATTGGGTGATTGAAAAAATGTCTGGCTTCCCTGGTGAAAAGGCCAGTTACGGGATCAGCGAACACGACACAATACCTCTGGCACCGTTCGATTTATCCGCACTCAGCCAGGAGCCTTATACACCAAGCGCGGAAGAGCAACAGCGGCTTGAGTTTCTGCGACAGGCTGCAAACCAATAGCATGAACGCCTGGCTGATTTAGCCGGGCGTTTTTGTCGAGAGTTTATGAATATGGTAGAGGTTGACGATGATACAGAAGCTATTCATGATCACTACGGGGTAAGCGCCAAGTTGCCAGCCATAGATGACAAATAGCAAGCATCCCAGCCCGTTAATATATCTTAGCCGCTTCATATCCCCCATTAATAAAGACATTCCTACCAGCAGAGAAGCCGCGTAACCGATGGTTTCTGATATTTCCATTCTCACTCTTTTTTCAATTCGTCCCTGAATGCCATTAACTGTAGAACAAATCTCATCGCATGAAGCTGCTTAGCTGGAAGTTACTCAGAGGGATGTAGTCTATGTTTAAGTGATAGTCCTTCCATCTGCAGTATGTCGGAGATCATGTCATTGAAACGATAGATTATCTAAAAGACAGATACACGGAAGAACTGGCCAGATTTGCTTATTGCGAGGGCCAGTGTTCTCGGCTGTTGGTATTCTTAACCGCGATTCTCGCTGCTGTCGGTACGGTAGCCGTGATTAAGAGTGATAGTTTTTTTCAGCCTGCTTTACCGGTTGAGTGGATCAAACTGCTGGCATTGCTGCTTGCTTTGTTTGCGGTTGTTTGTGCCTGGGGGCATGCATTACTGGCGCTAAAAATTGGCGGCCATATTGAGCTTCCCAAGGGACGCGAAACAACAAGAGATCTGGCTGCGCATGATATTGCGAGCCGGGAACAGTTAATTATCAACTATTACCACCAGGCGATAGAAGAGCTGACTGAAGTAATTCACGAGAAAAACAAGTATATTGTTATCGCTTATGAGGAGCTCACAATGAGTGCTTGGTTTTTCGGGATAGTTTCAGCTGTCGCGATCGGAACGGAAATATTAAGCTGAGCAACAGTGAATAGCCATGATCATGGAAGAGGACTATGAGGAAGCTAGAATTAATAATACCGCCTGTTGTTCTGATGGGAATATTTGCGATTGGAATGTGGCTGCTATCAGTGCAGCTACCTAAACAAGCACTATTCGCTAATGGCAGTACACTTGCTGCAGCGACTATTGCCATGATTGGTGTCATTATTGCTCTTTCTGGTGTGCAGGCTTTTCGCAAGGCCAGCACAACAGTTAATCCGCTGGAACCGCAAGAGGCCTCTACCTTAGTTAATACTGGTGTCTATCGAATAACCCGCAATCCGATGTACCTGGGTTTTTTGCTAATACTGGTTGGTTTTGGTGTTTTATTGCAAAGTGTCTATTCGCTGGCCTTGTGCTTAGGCTTCATTCTCTATATGAACCGTTTTCAGATTGAGCCGGAGGAGCGTTTTCTTGAGGCGCAATTTAGTAACGAGTTTGTGCAGTACAAGAAGGAAGTACGCCGCTGGATTTAAAGCAAAGTCAGCACAGTGTTAATTGCGCTCAAAAAAACACCAGTTGGCCACACAAATGTCTGAAGTTTATGATTTTCATTGATGTCACAAAGAATTAATACATAATACTGGTTATTTATCCAGTTAAAGAGGCAAGGTGTGTTACTCAAAGGTGCTAGGCTGAAAAGTACTCAACAACCTTGCTCAGTGTGAACATCTGTGGCTAATTTCAACGTACATCTTGGATCAGCCGCGCTAACCAGTAGTTTGGCGGCTACCGCATTATTATCAGCAGGGCATATCGTTCCGATCACTGCTTTATGGCTGATGTTTCTTGGGACTATGGGTGGATTGTTGCCGGATATTGATTCAGACAACTCCACCTCAATGAGCACGTTATTTCGATTCTTTGGCGGAATGCTCACATTCAGTTTTGTTGGTCATATTTATCGTCTGGTGTCGATGCTGGAGTTAATCGTTTACGCAGTATTTTGCTATTTGACTATCCGGCATAATCTGAAAGCCATGCTAGAGAAATTAACCGTACACCGGGGTTGCTGTCATTCTCTGGCTTTTATCACTGTTTCTGGTTTAGCCTCCGTTTCACTGGTCTATTTGCTCGGTTACAGCGAAATAACAAGTTGGCTATCAGGTGTGTTTTTATTTGGTGGAGGACTGGTTCATTTGTTGCTCGACGAAGCATATAGTGTCGATCTGGCCAACCGAAAAATAAAAATGTCATTCGGTTCAGCATTCAAGCTGTGTTCGAACCGCAACCCGGTGATCAGCGTTATTCAGTTTTTGCTGATAGGAGCGCTTG
>NZ_JAKRFQ010000703.1 GCF_022347985.1 Photobacterium sp. OFAV2-7 | reverse complement strand
TAGGCACAGCAAATCACACCACCCGCAGAGGGAAGTGCCACCACCAAGAAAAGAAAGCGCAGAGCTGATGATGAATTTGCTGTAACATGTAAATATCCTGTAATTTGATTACTGGGTAACTGCGTACTAGTAAACTAGTTCATGAAAATAATGTCAAGAAAATAAATTTATGTTGTTTGATTTACATAGCCATACCACAGCATCGGATGGCCGTTTAGCGCCGGAAGAGCTGGTAAGAAGAGCGGTTGAACGACGTGTTGATGTGCTTGCGATCACAGATCACGATACCGTGGCAGGCCTTGAATCGGCACAGCAGGCAATCGATGCAGAAAATTTGCCTCTAACTCTCATCAAAGGTATTGAAATATCGACACTTTGGCGAAATTTTGATATTCACATTGTCGGCTTGAACATAGACCACGAACACCCGGCCATCACTACCATGATCGCCGAGCAGGCGGCACGGCGTGAGACACGGGCTGCGTTGATTGCCGAGCGGCTCGAGAAAAACCGTATGCCGGGTGCGCTGGCCGGAGCCAAGGCGCTGGCCGGCGGTGCGACGCTGACGCGGGCCCATTTTGCGCAGTGGCTGGTAGAACAAGGTTATGCCAAAAATATGCAGGCGGTGTTCAAAAAATTCCTGACCCGAAACAACCCGGGTTATGTACCGCCCAGCTGGTGCTCGATTGCCGAGGCCGTCGAGGCCATTCATGCTGCCGGAGGCCAGGCGGTATTGGCACACCCGGGCCGCTACAAGATGACGGCAAAGTGGTTGAAACGCCTGCTGACGGCGTTCGTTGAAGCCAATGGGGATGCAATGGAGGTTGCACAACCCCAGCAATCTCAGCAGGAGCGCAGGACACTTGCTGACTACTCGATAGAATATAACTTGCTCGCTTCGCAAGGTTCTGACTTTCACTATGCCTCTCCATGGACCGAACTTGGGCGCAATCTCTGGTTGCCAAAAGGAGTGACTGAGGTCTGGCAAACGTGGAGTGTCGAAAAGAAGCGGGTTGATGATGAGGTTCCGCAGAGAACGGAACTATCCTAGGAGGAACAATGAGCCAATTTTTTTACGTTCACCCCGAAACACCGCAAAACCGCCTGATCAACCAGGCAGTGGCAATTATTCGCAATGGTGGGGTGATTGTTTACCCGACAGACTCGGGGTATGCCCTGGGTTGCCAGTTGGAAAACAAGCAAGCGCTGGAGCGTATCTGCCAGATCCGTCGTCTTAATGACAAGCATAACTTTACGCTGTTGTGTCGTGACCTGTCAGAGCTGTCGTTGTATGCCCGCGTCGATAATACGGCGTTCCGCTTGCTGCGTAACAATACGCCGGGCGCCTATACGTTTATTTTCAAAGGGACCAAGGAAGTACCGCGTCGCCTGATGAATCCCAAGCGTAAGACCATAGGTATTCGAGTGCCTGATAATGCCATCGCCCTGGCTTTGCTTGAGGCGCTGGGCGAGCCGATGATGTCGACCTCGTTGATCCTGCCTGATAGCGATGTCGCCGAGTCTGATCCGGATGAAATCCGCGATAAGCTGGAGCATGCCGTCGATTTAATTATCAACGGCGGTTACCTGGGCGAGCAGCCGACAACGGTGATTGACTTCAGTAATGACGAGATGGAAGTGGCGCGTGTCGGTGCCGGGGATCCCGCTCCGTTCGAATAGTCGTTTAAGCAATAAGCATTACGTTTCTTATTGGTTGCTCCGGACAGAAAAGAAGTCGTTGCTGATGGCTATCTAATCCGTCTTTTCGGTGGTATCTGCATCAAGCTTTTGGCATAATCCACGGTCGCTTTAAGAGGGCTTAGGGCGTGATACCAAGCAGTGTGCAGATACAGCCGAAGAGGCTTGATAAGCGTGCTGCCGGTATATTTGATGATATTTCGACGCCTGTGAAGGCGACAAAGGTTTATCCAAATGAGTGAAAAATTACAGAAGGTGCTGGCTCGTTCAGGCCAAGGTTCCCGCCGCGAGCTTGAATTAATGATTCAAAATGGCCGGGTAAGCATTGATGGCAAGACCGCAAAGCTAGGCGATCGTCTTGAAGACGGTCATGATTCAATTGTTCGCATTGATGGACATAAAATCAATCTAGTTGCACCTTCTGAAGAAGTGTGTCGCGTACTTGCCTATAACAAGCCTGAAGGTGAGTTATGTACGCGCCACGATCCTGATGGTCGTCGTACTGTTTTCGATCGCCTTCCGCGCCTGGAGTCGGGCCGTTGGGTGTCTGTCGGCCGTCTGGATGCGAACACGTCAGGTTTGTTGCTTTTCACTACCGACGGTGAGTTGGCAAACCGATTGATGCACCCGAGCCATCGCGTTGAGCGTGAATACATGGTACGTGTGTTTGGTGACGTCAATGAGCAGATGATCAAGAATCTGGTTAACGGTGTTGAGCTGGAAGATGGTATGGCGCGCTTCGAAGACGTGGTGTATGCCGGCGGTGAAGGGATGAACCATACGTTCTACGTTATGCTGACTGAAGGCCGTAATCGTGAGGTTCGCCGCCTGTGGGACTCTCAGGGTGTGACGGTAAGCCGCCTGAAGCGTGTTCGCTACGGCGATATCTTCCTGACCAAGGACATTCCGCGTGGGGGCTGGATGGAGCTTGAGCTGAAGGAAGTGAACTATCTGCGTGAAATGGTCGAGCTGAAGCCGGAAGAGAACACCATGCTGACGGTAGAAGGCCAGAAGCGTAAGAAAGGGGTTCGCCAGATCCGCCGTGCAGTTCGTCGCCATGAAGAGCGTATTAATGATGATTCGCCGCGCGGTCGTCGTGGTCGTCAGGACA
>NZ_JAKRFQ010000702.1 GCF_022347985.1 Photobacterium sp. OFAV2-7 | reverse complement strand
CATTGAGGCATGTGCAAGTAAGGCTGTAGGCACTAGCTGCACTATAAACACCCCTGATGGTACACTAACAGGCCAGTGTCAACTCGCAGGACAAACCAAGGCTTGCGTGCCAGAAAGACAGCCAATCTAATTGTTCAGCTTGGTATTACACTAATCACCAGAGCAAGAAACGGTTTGCTTTAATACCAAAAAAATCCCGCTATAAGCGGGATTAACTATCTTCAAAGACCAAGTTTCTTCGCCTTTTACAACGCGTTGATATAGTAGATAGAATACGTGGTAACAAGCTAAGCTATCGCATACGACGACCACGGTTTTTGTGGATCTTAGACTTTGCTTTTGCCCTTCGCTTCTCTGCCGAACGTCCGCGTCGATTATTGTCCGATAGCTCGATAGTAGGATCCGGTTCATACCCTTCTAACCATTGCTGTGGCAATCGGGTATCAAGCAGCTCTTCTACCGCTCGTAGCGCCCACTCCTCATCCATGCTCATCAATGAGATAGCATGACCTGTTTGTCCTGCGCGCCCGGTTCGGCCTATGCGGTGTACATAATCTTCAGCCTTAAACGGCATATCAAAATTGATGACATACTCAAGTTGTTCGATGTCCAAGCCACGAGCAGCAACATCAGTAGCAACCAGTACACGTGCCTTACCTTCTTTAAAGTCGTTTAATGCACGTTGCCTTGCGCCCTGACTTTTGTCCCCATTAATAGAGACCGCCTTAATACCATCTAGCCCTAACTCTTTGGCTAAGGCATCAGAGCCCTGTTTCGTTTTGGTAAAGACCAGCACTTGTTGCCAGTTTCTTGAGCCAATCAGGTATGAAAGTAGCTCGCGCTTTCTGTGCTTATCAACGGGGTAGACCATTTGTTCAACCGTAACCGCGGCACTGTTTGACGGAGTGACTTCTATCAGCTTCGGCTCATCTAAAATATCATACGCCAGTTTTTTGACCTGCTTCGAAAAGGTTGCAGAAAAAAACATCGTCTGACGGCTGGCTTTCATGCGGCGCATGATGCGCTTAATATCATCAATAAACCCCATATCCAACATTCTATCGGCTTCATCAAGAACGAAGTACTCCACTCTCGATAAATCAACAGTGCCAACATGAGCATGATCAAGCAGTCGGCCCGGTGTGGCAACCAGGATATCAGCACCTGCACGAATGGCACTAACCTGAGTTTTCATACTGGTACCGCCATACGCTACCGCTAACTTTATCTGCGTATCCTTGCTATACGAGGCAATACTGTCATAAACCTGTTGAGCAAGCTCACGAGTAGGCGTCAGTACCAACGCCCTAATCTGAATTTCTGCTTTTTCGCTAACACTAGCAACCTCAGTCTGACTACCGGGCTTATCCAGTAATTGATGTAGCAGCGGAAGACCAAAAGCCGCTGTCTTCCCGGTACCGGTTTGCGCGCCAGCCATAATGTCATGACCGGCCAGCACCTCAGGGATTGCCTGCTGCTGAACGGGAGTTGGCGTTTGAAACCCCAGGGCGGTAACGGTATCAACTAGTTGGCTTTGTAGCCCCAAGGCTTGAAATGACATTATGTTTTTCCGAATTTGAACCAAAGAGCGCGGATTTTAGCAAAGTTTTTGGTAAAAAATAAAAAAAGCACTGCTCAGCAGTGCTTTTTCTTCAAATGAGGTACTTTGTGGTGTTACTTGATGTTCAAGAATGCAGCACCACGAACACCACCAGCATCACCGTATTTGGCTTTTACGATTTTTGGCACACGCGCTACAGACAGCAGGTGTTTAGGTAGTCGCTTCGGCAGCTCGGTATATAGCAGCTCAAAATTAGACAGGCCGCCGCCAAGTACTACAACGTGCGGGTCAAGGCCTGTAAATAGATTTGCAAGACAGATAGCCAGCATCTCCATGAAGCGATCAACGTGCTCAACCGCCTTCTCATCACCGGCCGCATGACGCTTGATCAGCTCAATCGCCTTCACTTTTTCGCCGTAATAGTGGGTATATAGCTGCTCGAAGCCACGGCCAGACAGGTAATTGTCGATGCAGCCCTTATTATCGCAACCACACTCAAACAACGGTGCATTTTCGCCAAGGTGGAACCAAGCATCGATAGGCATACGAGTATGGCCGAGTTCGCCGGCTACGTGGTTTTTGCCAGAGAAAACATGGCCATCGAACACCAAGCCTCCGCCGAATCCGGTACCCAGGATTAGACCCAGAACAGATTTCTCACCTTGTAGTTCCTCATCCCATGCTTCAGACAAGGCAAAACAGTTTGCGTCATTATCGATAGAAACACTACGGCCTAGTTTTTCCTCAAGATCCTTGCGAAGAGTGTGCCCTTTTGCCGCAGGAATGTTAGATGTAAGCAGAGAACCATCCTCAGCATCCTCCATTCCTGGAATACCGATACCAATGTGGCCTTCACAAGAGAATTCCTTATCTGCCTTCTGAATGATGTCCACTAGCGTATCGACTAATTTGTCGTAATCATCACCCGGAGTCGGTACTCGTTCTGTCGCTACTCGCTCAAGTTTCTCATTAAATGCACCAAACTCAATTTTGGTACCGCCTACATCAAAGCCGTAGTACATCCTGCACACTCCGCAAAAAACATAAAAAAACAAAACTGTAAAAATTATCCACACATCTACACCTACTGACTGTGACTTAGCACAAATTTAGTAGGGATAACGGTTGGCATAGCTCGCGTTTGACGAAAGAAACAGCAAGCTGTTACATTTTATAACAGCTGGCTGTTATAAAATTACCAAAACATAAGATAACAAATTCAACAATTAAGCAGCAACATATTGTTTTAGTTGCTTCAAGATCG
>NZ_JAKRFQ010000701.1 GCF_022347985.1 Photobacterium sp. OFAV2-7 | reverse complement strand
GTCAAATAACGTTGAAAGGGGCTACCATTCCTACCGCTATTTTCCTTGAACTGAACACGCTGGTCTCACTCTGAATCCTGCATCTTGAGGTAGTTTGGGTATATAGTTGCTATAAGTACGACAGCAACCCTCGAAACTCTTCCAACTTTTCCTGGTTTACCGTAAAACAGGTTCTTGGCGGCTTCGGCTCTGCGATCACCAGACCGGCTGCCTTTAAAATTCGCAGGTGCTCAGAAACGGTTGACTGTGCCAAACCCAGTTCACCCACAAGATCGCTGTTCAGACAACCTTGCTGTCGAGTTAGGATCCTTAGAATTCGTACTCGAGCCGGGTGCGATAACGCTTTCGATAAACTTGCCAAAGCAAGCTCTTTCGTTTCGTCGATTTCAATACCGTCTAATACCGTGACACACGCCATTTCACACACCCTTCGTTTATCGTCGAATAACGATGGTAGGAGTTAGATTAATCGGTGTCAATCACTATTTCCCCCCAGATCCGGTAACCAGTTAGCAAGATCGGCTTTGCTATAATAGGTGTTGTAGCGTTATCAAAGGATACTTGCGATGTTTTCTTTATTTCGTCCTATCGTAATAAGCGTCGCCATCGTTGGTTGTAGTGCTGATGTCGCCACTGACTATGATGCCCAAATTAACTACTACCAATTCAAAACCTATCAGTTCGCCTCCTCTCCTGCTAACACAGTAATCAGCCTAGACGCCTCGCGGGTCGAAAATGCCATCACGGCTCAGCTTGATATCAAAGGGCTTACCGCTGAATCCAACGCGGCCGATCTCACCGTGAAGCATTACATACAACAACAATCTGATTTTCGCTCTTACGGTACCACCCTCGGCTTTGGTTACAGGCACCGAAACGTTGGCGTGGCCTATACAACCCCGTCACGATATCGTGAGTATCGGTATGGTAAGTTAGTTGTCGAGCTGATCGACAATGACAACAATAAAATCGTCTGGCGGTCGATATCTCAGCGTAAACTCACTGAGACAATGACATCGAAGTCGAGGGATGAGTTTATCGATGAACAGGTTTTTGAGATGTTTAAGAACTATCCACCTCAATGATTACCGGCGCAATAACCCCAATGCAAAAGGCCTGATTAATAATCAGGCCTTTGTTATTTTCATCTCAATCAAAAATTACTTCTGGCGGCGCTTTTTGACATCACCGGCCAGCTGACGAAGTACTTTTTCCGTATCAGCCCAGCCAATACATGCATCGGTAATGCTCTGACCATAGGTAGCCACTTTACCGTCAACAATGTCCTGGCGTCCTTCTACCAGGTGGCTTTCAATCATCACGCCGAAAATTGCATCATTGCCGTCAGCGACCTGATTACCCACATCTTCAGAAACCACCAACTGGCGCTGGAACTGCTTCAAGCTGTTAGCGTGGCTAAAGTCGATCATCACTTTCTGGCGCAGACCCGCTTTATCAAGCTGATCAGTGATCGCGTTAACATGCTCAGCACTGTAGTTCGGCTCTTTACCACCACGAAGAATGATATGGCAGTCTTCATTGCCCGCCGTTGATACGATGGCAGAATGACCATACTTAGTCACTGACAAGAAGTGGTGAGGCGCACTTGACGATCCAATTGCATCAGTAGCAATCTTGATATTACCGTCGGTACCGTTCTTGAAACCAACCGGGCAAGACAGGCCTGAAGCCAGCTCACGGTGAACCTGTGACTCGGTTGTACGTGCCCCGATTGCGCCCCAGCTGATCAGGTCGCCCATATACTGTGGCGTGATCATATCCAGAAACTCACCGGCAGTCGGGACCCCCATATCAGTCAAATCAAGCAGCAGCTTACGCCCGATACGAAGACCGTCGTTTAGCTGGAAGCTTCCATCCATATACGGGTCGTTGATCAGGCCCTTCCAGCCCACAGTAGTACGCGGCTTTTCAAAATACACACGCATGACCACTTCCAGTTCGCCTTTTAGCTCTTCACGGAGCGACTTGAGCTTCTTACCGTACTCAAGTGCAGCTTCTGGATCATGAATCGAACAAGGGCCTACGATGACGAGTAAGCGGTCATCTTCGTCATTCAAGATATTGTGGATCGACTGACGTGCCTGAAACACCGTTTCAGATGCATTTTCAGTTGCCGGAAAACGCTCCAATACTGCAACTGGTGGTAAAAGTTCTTTAATCTCGCGAATGCGTACGTCATCTGTTTTATGCATGCTCATTACTTCCCGTATTACTATCACCTGTCAACGTGTAAACTTAGATGTACAGAGATCGTTGACAGTAAATCTCACATCCCATTGACTTTAACTTATCGCCTTAATAGCGGTAGTGCAAACGCTATTTGAAATTAAATTACATATTTTTTGCCCTATCGGGGCTAGTCAGCACAATATTGCTGCGAAATTTCTCCCTGCCGAATTTTTACCATCGCACTTTTGCTTATTATTTGAGCAAACGGTATTTCGATGAAACGGCTTATTTTGTCTTTTGAGTGCTATCACTTTGAAAATAATTTGTAAAAGCAATAGCATATGAACAACAACTTATGATTTTCGAGGTCGCTACGGTGCCTGATAATGCAGTCGTTTCATTTCGAAACGTCGATAAATGGTATGGCGAATTCCATGCCCTCAAGAATATTAACCTGACCATTGAACGTGGTGAGCGCCTGGTGATTTGCGGCCCTTCAGGCTCAGGAAAATCGACCCTGATCCGCTGCATCAACGGACTCGAGCAATACAACACTGGCGAACTGCTGGTTGCAGGCCAGCCACTAAATAAAAAACATTTAAAATCCATCCGCGGCCAGGTTGGTATGGTGTTCCAGCACTTT
>NZ_JAKRFQ010000700.1 GCF_022347985.1 Photobacterium sp. OFAV2-7 | reverse complement strand
ATGGTATCGTGGTAGCGCGGTTCGATAGCGCCGGAAGCAACTAAGGTGTCGGTACCAAGTTTGATAGCCTGTTGCCAGTTTGCGGCATCGGCCTGAAGCCTGATTGAGTTATTCTCGATAAGGGATTGCTTAAAGTTAACCTTTTCGCTGCAATGGCTATCAAGCAGTGTATTGGTGAAGTGCTTCTCTATCAGCTCGAGCAGCTCGCCGCCAAATGAGGTCGGATCCAGCATGTTCCTGACCCCCAGAATACATTTCCCGTCACCGACCTCCATCTCTCCGGCCAGGTGGTTTGAGGAAACGATAATGTCTGTGCCGGTAAGTTTCGATCTGTAGTCGGAAACAGCGCACGAATCCATGGTATGAGGGATGTTTTGGCTTTCCAGGAAACTGCCGATTTTCATCTTCATGATCATCGAGGAGCCCTGGCCGTTACCGCATACGGCGAGGATACGAACTGCGCGGTTTTCTACCGGGGGACTTGGCTGAACGATGTCATTGGTGAGTGGCTCGTTACTGCCCGTGGCATAGGTGTTCATCATGCCTTCCTTCTCCGCATCTTCTTCGGCGCGAAGTTTCTTTGATGCGAAGAACATATAAACGCCTGCCAATGCCAGTAGGACAAAGAAGAAAAGGGAAGAGGATGACAGCCCCTGCATAATTGGTGGGAAGAGTAGTGCCCAGTCGGCCATTCCCATCCAGCCGTTCAGTTCCGTGTTGTGCTGGCTGAAAAGGTGAATGGCCCAGGCAGAGCCGGCGACTTCGATAATCCCCATCACAAAGCAAATTTTCATGACCGCTTTCCAGCCGCCAAAGTGATTGGCAAACACGCCGATGGTAGCGTTAGAGAAGAACATCGGGATAAAGCCCGGAATGATCATGATAGGGGCATCGAAGGTTAGCATCGCAAGTACTGCAACGAACTGGCCGATAGCACCCCACATGAAACCAAATACCATCGCATTTGGAGAGAAGGCATAGATAGCGGCACAGTCAATGGCCAGGACGGCATTGGGGATCACGCGCTCGGAGATCCCCTTGAAGGCCTCGGACAGCTCGGCGACAAACATACGCACACCCATGACGATTATCTGAATGGCGACGGCGAATTTCATGCCGGTTTCAAAAATATAAATGGTCCAGTGGGTACTTCCCGCCATCACTTGTAGCCTATCGAGGCCGAAAGAGAGCAGGATGATGCTGAAGAACAGTGTCATTACAATCGCGGTCGCGGCAATGCTGTCGTGGAAGATATGAAGCCACTGTGGCAGCTTGATTTTGTCGACGCTGTCGTTTTTGTCTCCCAGTTTTGGGGCTACTTTGATAGCTATCCAGGAGGCGACTTGCTGCTGGTGGCCAATTGAGAATCCTGCGCCGCCGGTCACCGCCTGGGTGGGTTTAAACATGATGTTGGTGGAGATCCCCCAGTAGAGTGCGATCAGCACGGCTGAGTAGACAATCGTCTCCCACATCGAAGCACCAAGAACGAAGTAAAATACCGCAATCAGGCCAGTTTGCTGAAACATGATGTGGCCTGTCAGCATAATGGTACGAATGCCTGTGATACGGCGGAAGACGACGAGCAGGATATTAATTGCCAATGCCAGCAAGACGGCATAGCCAACCCAGGAGTAGTTTTCTCCCATGGTTTCCATGGTGGCCATCATGGTGGTGTAGGGGTCAATGACCGAGCCGGTCAGGTTGTGGTACTCGGACATTTTTTCGATCACCGGCTTAAAGCCTGCGACCAGCGTGCCGGCACCCACCTGTACCAACATGAAACCGACGATGGTTTTGATTGTACCCTGGACAATGGTAGTTCTATCGCGCTTTAGCAGGAAGTAACCAAGGCATGTGACTAGCCCGAGCAGGAGCGGTGCCTTGGTCATAACTTGGCTGTAAAAGATATAGAAGATGTCGTACAGGGTGTCCATCATGATACTCCGCAACTCGAGACAAACGATAATCTGCGATTTTGGGGCAACGATCTCGTTTGGGTAGCACAATAGCAATCACATATAATCACAAGAAGGTAACCTATGATTTTTTGTGGGAACGATCTCGCTTGTGCTTTGATGATGGTGATCGTGATCACTTAACTGATATTTTTGTGAATAATACGGTTAAATGCTGAATGATTATTCATCTCGAATGTGCCAGGAAAAAGCTGGTCTGGCTCGAAGCATGAAATTATTAATAGGCAATATAGATATATTCCATTAGTTGCATCTTTGTTTGTTGTTTCCAATCACTCTGATGTCATTACAATCATTGTTAATCATGATGGTGATTGTTATAGTCTCATCCTGTAATAACGGGTCATTTGATAAGCCGACAGGGAAGAGGTGCTTCAGCGATGGATTTGGCAAAATACCAGGGGTTAGTTTTTGATCTCGATGGCACGTTGGTGGATACGATGCCGGCCAGCCTGGAGGCTTGGCAGCGTACCAGCGAGCATTATTGCTTTCCGTTTGATGCGGATTGGCTGTATCAGCTGAGTGGCCAGCCAAGTGTCAAAATGGCCAGCGCCATGGTTGAGCGTTACGGGCTAAGCTATCGCCCTGAGGATATTGCCAGCACCAAGTTAGATATCTATCTGGCCCTTGAAAATCATGGTGAGGTTATACCGTGTACTTACGAGCTGTTGGTTAAATATCGAGGTACTAAGAAGACGGCTATTGGTACCGGCTGCCAGCGCATAAATGCATTCAGCATCCTTGAAAGCAAAGACCTGTTGCCGTTGATTGATGTGGTTGTTACATCCAGTGACGTAACAAGCTATAAGCCAGCTCCGGATACGTTCTTGTTGGCGGCTGAAAAGCTGGGGCTGGCTCCG
>NZ_JAKRFQ010000072.1 GCF_022347985.1 Photobacterium sp. OFAV2-7 | reverse complement strand
AAGCTCATCTGGCAATATCCGGAGGCCAAGGTTCTGCTTGATAGTCCGGCCATTTTGATGCTGCGCTGGATCCAAAAGCAATTTCCGGTACTCAAACCCGCCGGTGTAAGAGATAGCTTTCCGCTGATGACAGTCCCGTCAGCCTCCGGCGACACGCTGATCAGCCAGCCGCAATCAACCAAAACCATGCCGCCGATTCAAGACCAAACTGCGGGGTAACAGGATTTCTATGACAACGTCTAACAAAACAACCGCTCCTATTGTGTCATTGCGCAATACAGGCAAGCACTACCAGCAGGTTGAAGCGCTTAACAATATCAATCTGGATCTCGCTCCCGGTGAAGTACTCGGCCTGTTCGGCCATAACGGTGCCGGTAAAACGACCATGATGAAGCTAATCCTTGGTGTCATCGAAGCCAGCCACGGTGAAGTAGAGGTATTTGGCATTGATCCAAAATCCAAGCAGGCTTGGCACAGCAGGCGCCAAATTGGCTACCTGCCGGAAAACGTCAGCTTCTATGATCACCTTACTGGTCTGGAAGTACTCACCTACTTTTCGCGGCTCAAGTCGGTGAACAAGAAACAGATCAGCGTCCTGCTGGACCAGGTCGGGCTCACCGCCGCTATGAAACGCAAGGTCAAAACCTATTCCAAAGGTATGCGCCAGCGACTGGGGCTGGCACAGGCATTTTTGGGCGAACCGAAACTGCTGCTGCTCGATGAGCCCACAGTCGGTCTCGATCCGATTGCGACAAAAGAGTTCTATCAAACCGTCGATGCATTGAAAAGCAACGGGGCCAGTATCATCCTGTGCTCACATATCCTGCCGGGCGTCGAGCAGCATATCGACCGGGCCATGATTTTATCGGGCGGCCAACAACGGGCTATGGGCACCTTGGGCCAATTACGCGACCAAGCCAACTTGCCAGTTGCGATCCAGACAGAAGGGCTTGGCAAGATGCTGCAGGACGACCCTTTCCTCTGCCAATTCCGAACTGGCGAAAACCGGTTAAACGTGCCCGAGTGCGACAAGCTGACCGTGATCCGTAAACTGCTCGAATACAACCAGATCGCCGATCTGCAGATCGAACCGGCCAACCTCGACCAGCTTTACCAGTATTATCTCAACGATGGTACGCGCTTTGGTTCTTCAGTCTCCGACCAGCAAAAAGTATCCAATCAGGCGGCCGTACCAACCAACTCGGAGGCAATCAGCTCATGAATCCTATTTTTGCCGTTGCAATTAAAGAGTTTCAGGACGGCCTGCGAAATCGCTGGCTTATCTCTATCACCCTGATCTTTGCTGTCCTTTCATTAGGACTGAGTTATTACGGCTCGGTCGCTTCCGGGCAGCTAGGCGTCGCCTCCCTGTCTTCGACCATCGCCAGCCTATCCAGCCTTGCGGTATTTCTGATCCCGCTCATCGCATTGCTACTCAGCTATGACAGCTTTGTCGGCGAGCAGGAATCCGGCACTCTGCTGTTGTTACTGACCTACCCTATCAGTCATGTTCAATTACTGATCGGAAAGTTCCTGGGTCAAGGCGCCATCATTTCACTGGCTACCGGCCTTGGCTTTGGCAGCGCCGCCTTGTTGCTTGCCATCCAGTCTGACTTTACTGCTGTTGTCCCGGCTTTCGGCCTTTTCATCCTCACGGCCACCCTGCTTGGCCTTTGTTTCATCGCCATAGCCTATGTGATTAGTCTTGCGGTGTCGGAAAAGTCCAAAGCAGCAGGTATTGCGCTAATAATTTGGTTTTTCTTTGTCCTGGTATTCGATCTGGCCCTGCTGGCTATTTTGGTCGGGGTGGAAGAAGGCCTGTCACAGCAACACCTGGTCCAGCTAATGATGTTCAACCCAACGGACTTATTCCGGCTCATCAACCTCGCCGCTCTAAATACTGAGGATGTAAACGGTGTACTGGCTGTCGCCATCGATCAAAGCCATTCACCAGTAAGCATGCTGTTGCTCATGCTCGGATGGGTGGTAACACCGCTAATTGTCGCCGCTCTGGTATTTAAAAAGAAAAAACTATAAAGCAAATAACTCAAAGAATAATTAAGCATTTAACGATTAAATCAGTAAGGAAACAAACATGCGTACTTTATCCCCTCTAAGGACTGTCAGTGTTGCCCTAATGCTTGTATTGGGCGTAGCCTGCAGTGAGCAAGAATCGGCGGATCAAGCCATGGTGCGGCAAGCCGTGGCAATCGAACAGGCCGATGAGTGCCACCTATGTGGCATGATCATCAGCAACTTTCCGGGACCGAAAGGGGAGAACTTCAGCAAGTCTTCCGATACGGTGAACAAGTTCTGCTCGACTCGAGATTTGTTCAGCTTTATTCTGCAGCCGGAAAACAAGCGCCAAATTAAAGAAGTCTATGTTCATGATATGAGCAAGACACCATGGCAGCGTCCGGAAGATGAATACTTTATCGATGCCCGCGAGGCCTGGTTCGTGATCGGTTCAGAGAAGAGAGGGGCGATGGGCAAAACACTGGCCAGCTTTGCCCAGAAATCGGATGCCGAAGTGTTCATCAAAGAGTTCGGCGGCCAGCTATATCGCTTTGACGATATCACGATTGATGTCCTTTAACCCCAACAAGCCGCAATAGCCTACTGAAACAAGCCCGGAAACAACCGGGCTTGTATACCCTCTCATTACTGCGTTTGCAGATCTATTGATACCGTTCATACTTTTTATACATTCCTAAAATAACAATAAAAAACGCAGGCAGGAAGCATCAGGCAGCCACCAACTGAAGAAGAGGTAACCACCATGTGCGGACGATTCAGTGTGTCAGGCGGGATGTTCAGCGAAATGGTCAGCGAAGAAATCGGCTGCGAGTTTAAAGCCGAAGAAAACCTCGACCTTCGCCCTAGCCAGACCGTATCAACAATTATCTATGTGCAGGGTTCGGTAGAACAGCAGGACGTCCAATGGGGGATCCACCCAAACTGGGCCAAAAAGCAAATCATTAACGCCCAGGCCGAAACGGTCAATGAGAAAAAAACCTTCCACCACGCAATGCAAAATCACCGCTGTCTCATTCCCTGCAGCGGTTGGTTTGAATGGCATGACGAGGGAGCACCGCGCAAACAGAAGTATCTGTTTAGTCACCGGGACGAACGGCCGTTATATATGGCCGGGATCTGGTTTCCGGGCGATACCCCACAACTAGTCACGCTGACAACAGCCGCCAATGAGATCTGCCGTCCCTACCATGACCGCATGCCGGTACTGATCCCGACCAAATCTGCCTGGAAATGGCTGGAAGACAACATTACGGCCATCACACCGCTGCTCAAAGTCGGTAACAAGCTCCCTATCTCTGTCAACGCGGTTCACTAACTGAACGCGTATCCAGGTTTGAATCCAGCGTTAGTCCGACTTTTATCCAAGTGATGTTCAGATCACCTACACATCAAACTGGATAAAGTTCATCATCAAGTCGACATCATTCTGTAGTGACAGCGTGTACTCACTGCCGACAACGTCCAATACGGCAGCAGTCCAAAAGCCCAGTGCCGCCGTATTTTCGACCAGAACCCGGATCTGCCATCGCCCCGGAAAGCGTTCGAGTACAGATTTAAGGGCCAGCTTACCGACACCCTTCCCCTTGAACTTCCGTAATACAAAAAACTGCTCCATATCGTAAATAGCGGGATTGGAGGGGTATCTTCGTACCAACGCAAAACCGGCCAATTCACTGTCAACATAAATGAAATGGGGGAAATGATCTTCCTCAGCCCAATAGGCATCAAGCAAAGAAGGATTAAACGAATAGAGCCCGCTATCGTTTGGCGGCCAGCCCATAAATTCAGACATATCGTACACATAGTACTGAAAAAGATTCTCCACAACACTACGGGATTGTGGCTCAATTTCTCGCAACGAAACTTCCATATTTCTCCTGTCTAACAGCATTACAAGATAGCCAAGGGCATCCAGTAACCAACTCCGATGCAATATGGCTCAACCATCAAAGCTAACACTATTGATAATCAGCTCTCGCAACCAACGGTGGCTGGGGTCGAGATCAAAATGCTTGTGCCACAGCAAGACATAGGCTCCCGGCTCCACCGCAACGGGTACATCGAGCATCAGCAAATCAAAATGCCGGACCATCTTTGACGCATACCGGGCAGGCGCACACAGAATGAGGTCACTCTGCTCACACAAGCTCATCGCGCTATAGAAATCAGTCATATTGACAGCGATATCACGCTTCTGGTGCTGAAGGCCGAGTACCTCATCCAGCAACCACTGCTCAATGCCGCCAAACGTAACTTGAAGGTGACGATATTTCAGAAAAGTCTCCAAATCCCACTCTTCTTTCAGCAGTGGGTGATCCTTTCTGATTAAACAAACAGGGTAATCCCGCACCAGCTCGACATAATTCAGTTCGGCAGGCAGCGTATTGATATGCACCTGAGAACGTTCATCCCACTCCCGGCTACAAATTGCCATATCAATATCGCAACGGAGCAACTTAGCGATACTCTCTTGGTTCCATGTCTGGCTGTTAAGCGTAATATTCGGCGCCTGAGCCAACAGGTTCGGCATAAAACACGGGTATGTGAGCGAATAGGCCGTTTCAACCAAATCAATCCGAAACTGCCGCTGGCTGAGCGACGGGTCAAACGTGCTCGGACGGGTAAACTGATCGAGCTGTTGCAACACCTGACGTAACTGCGGGGCCAGTTGCATTGCACGCGGTGTCGCTCTCAACCCGTGAGCTGTTCGCTCGAACAGGGGATCATCAAAAGTTTCTCGCAACTTTGCCAGCTGCTTGCTGACCGCCGACTGGCTAAGGTGCAACCGTGATGCTGCCGCTGTGACGCTTTGCTCTTCAAGCAACACTTCAAGCACCCGCAGCAGGTTATAGTCAAAATGATTCAAGCGCTAACCACCATCTAGCCAATAAGCATTAATATTATTCTACTTCAATATGTTATACGAGGCTTTGAAGATTATTTACTTCAATCCAAATTCTGTCTCAAGGATTTGCTTGAGTTCCTGCTGCGTACCGATCTCTTGCTCTTGTTTAAGCCCGTTGACAGTATGGATCAGGGTACGGTCTGATATCGTGAGCCTGCCATCTTCCTTTAACAAGGAAACAATCAGCTTCTGGGTAAAGTGAGAGTCAGGTGAAGTCTGAACATAGTGACAGGAGGCATCAAAGTCATAACGCTCCCTCACCTTAAGCTCAAAAACATAACGTGGAACCCACTCGCCTTCTTCGCTAAACGCATAGAGTGCCTTCATTCCCTCATAGCCTGCCACTTTGTACTGGGTATCTTCCCCCTGTGAGGCCTTCGTATGGTGAATCGGCTTCGGTATTCCAAACGCCTTGCCATTACCTACATCGACAAGATACTGCTCACTATCTAACTCGACCATCAACGCCATATGGTTAAACTCGCCGGTAAAACCATTGCCAGAATTCATCTCAGCACCAATGAAATCGACCTGATAACCCAGAGTCTTCAGCACATCATGAAATAATCCGTTAGCCTCGTAACAGACACCGCCCCGACGGTCGACAACAATTTTATTGAACACACCGTCTGACGAGTAGTCGAGAGGAGTCTTGTTTTGGATGTGCAGGTTTTCAAAAGGGACCGACAGCAAAAACTGGTGCTGAAGCTGAGTCAACGTATCCAGCGTCGGCTCAATCGTCCCCTGATAGGCAATACGATCTAAAAAAGCAGCAATATTCATTCTTCCCTCCTCCATTTTTTCCTCTGTCATTCTTGTCGATTAACAGCCTGACAAGATTGACCATAACTGTACCAAAGTACTGAATTTATTAGATAAATAAATGGTACATCTACAATGCCGAATTCAATAGGGCGGAGTATAAAACCTCAAGTTAAGTTGAGGTCAATAAGAAATGTCTTATTGCTCGCAAAAAGCACCGGTAACGTTATGCAAACTTGAGGGACAGGTACTCTCGAACTACAATGCGGCTTATCGATTAATCAATTAAGACAAGGAGGACTTATTATGATTCTGTGTGACATTCACCTCGCACAATTTTATGGTATTCAGAATCACTCAAGTTTTTGCGATATCGTGCTGCGATAACCTCTGCTTGAGCGAAGCCATTATGACTACATACTAGAGTTCTCTTCACTCTGGCTTACAAGGTTGTCGTCAGCAAATGTTTGACGATGGCGCACTATTTTGCCTGGAACCGACCTTCGGACAATGACTGGCAAACTGTGCAGCCGCAAATCTTGAGTAAGCAATGAGCACTTTACTATCTGCACAATCTATTTCTTATGATGTTACTTCGGGTCCTCTGCTTGAAGGGATTTCTTTCACCCTCACTAAAGGAGATCGTATTGGCCTGGTTGGCCACAACGGCTGTGGCAAAAGCACCCTGCTCAAACTGCTCAGCAACACCCTTACCGGTTACTCCGGACAAATCACCCACGCCAGTCAATGCCTGATTGAACGAGTAGAACAGCACCTTCCCGCGGAATTACATTCAGTTTCGATGCTTGATGCCGTCATTGCCCGGCTACCTGAAAGCATCAGACAGACAGAAAGTTGGCAAGCCGAACTGCTGCTATCTGATATGGGATTTAAGGAGCAGGACTGGACTCTGAACGCCGGTACACTCAGTGGCGGGCAACATACCCGACTGCTGCTGGCAAGAGCGCTGATCAGGCAGCCAGATGTTCTGTTGCTCGATGAACCAAGCAACCACATGGATTTGCCGACTCTGCTCTGGCTGGAACACTTCCTGCTCAACTGGAAAGGCAGCTTTGTTCTGGTTTCTCATGATCAGCGCCTGTTGGATACAGTCACCAACAGTACCTGGATCATGCGTGACAGAACCCTGCTCTTTTTCCGTCTTCCGTGCTCACAAGCCCGGCAGGCGCTGGAAGAGAAAGATCAGGCAGACGAGTTGCGTCATCAGGCCGAGCAAAAAGAAATAAACCGGATTGAAAAAAGCGCCAAGCGTTTGGCTGTCTGGGGCAAGGTCTACGATAATGAAGATCTCGCCCGTAAAGCCAAACATATGGAAAAGCGGGCTGACCGACTCAAGGAAAGCCAAACCCAGCTTAGCGCCGGTACGCCCTGGCAGCTGACACTCAAAGGTGAGCCTTTACCGGCTAACCGCCTGCTTGAACTGTCTGCGCTCGATGTTCGTCCTGAGCCCGGTGCACCTACTCTGTTCCATGTACTGGCCAAACAGCTTAAAAGCGGTGACAGAATTGCGATTATGGGTCGTAACGGTACCGGCAAATCCTCCTTGTTACGCATGCTATGGCAGGCGTATCAGCAACATGTCGATCGCCAGGTGGCTTGCAATGCGATTGTATTTCACCCCCAAGGGCGGCTTGGCTATTACGATCAGACTCTGCAACAGCTAAAAGATAGCGATACCCTGCTTGAGGCATTACGCCATTTTGCCCCGCTTCCTGACGAACAGCGAAAAATGGCTTTGATCAGCGCCGGATTCCCCTATCTGCGCCATAGCCAGACTGTTGCTGGCCTAAGTGGCGGAGAGCGATCCCGGCTTCTGTTTATCGGCCTGACGCTGGCTAACTATCACCTGTTGTTTCTGGATGAGCCGACAAACCATCTGGATCTGGAAGGGAAAGAAGAGCTGGCCAGTACACTCGGTCAATTTAAGGGCGGCTGTATTTTGGTCAGCCATGACCGGGAGCTGATTGAAAAAAGCTGCAACCGCTTCTGGCTGGTAGACAATCAGCAACTCGAAGAATGGCATGACCTTGATCAGGTGTACGAAAAGTTATCGGGTTTCGGTAGCGAACAGCAAGGTCAGGATACCATCACGCGACAACCAACTGGTATTTCATCAACCTTAACGTCCCCGAGTGCAGGCTCGAATACGGCGTCGGATCAGGAGCAGTTGCTGGCCCGGTTGATCGAGCTGGAAGTGTTGCTGGAAGAAGATTTGGCAAGAAAGCCGAAACATCAGAAACCCAAGCTTCAGCAAGCCTGGATAAAGGAGATAGCCCAACTGAATGAAATCCTTGAGCTGAGCTAAAAATCGGCTTGGACAAGATATCAACACTCAAATGAAAATAATTCTCAACAAATTACTTGTAATTCAAATGAGAATGGTTATTATTAACAAGCACTCAGACGAGAGGAAAATGATTCATCTTCTTGCTCTGAAGGCACGACATTGCTCACATTGCTTCCAGTGTACTTCAGCTCCGGTTGAATGTTTTTAGTGTAGGGCTAGAAACGAATTACCACTTTTGCTGAGCGGCTCTCTTGCCAAAGTAGAGCCGCTTTTTTCTGTTTAAACTACTCAATTATCAAGATCGTAGACAACATAACCCTTGTTATCTAGGCAGCGTCGAAGCACTTTAGCCTGAACTTCTGTCGCATCATTCGCCCCTGATAAAGCGCCTGCACCACCTCCGATAGCCCCGCCGGCCAAGGCACCTGCCGCAACACCAGCCAACCCGTCTTCCAGGCCACCAACTACCGCACCTACCACAGCACCAGACGCCGCACCGTTTTGTGCCTCAACTTTGACCGACTCGGCTTTGTCGACACTCTCGGCATACGACTGGCAGTATGAAAAGTCCTGTTCATATTGCACCGAATCGACATTTGTCATATCGACTACCGGCTTTTGCTGGTACGCGCAGGCAGATAATAAAGTCGCAATCGTAGAGGCAATAAGGAGCTTTTTCATGGGTATCTCTCTTTGTTGAATTCGGTACGGAACATCTGTTCAGGTAAACTCGGTCAATAGAGATAAATGTACAGTGTTTTATATTTAACTCATAACATATCTTTGTCTGCGTTTGTCCCCAACAATACAAAGCCATACATTGTGACGGCTACACCGAACCCGACCCATTAGGTCGCCCGTCACGATGACGTCTTGTGCACATGGAGAAACACTCTTATTACCCTCTGCGCATACTTCAATCGGTGAATATTCGTTACTATAAAATTCAGCCACCATAACAGCATAAATACAAATACACTTGTTATTAGTGGAGTAAAACACATCTAAAACAATGTTAAGTCAAAACGTTACATTGCACTTTGTTTGCCAGACTCAAATAATAGGAATTCAAGGATAGGAAATGTCCGATATAAAAACGCTTGGTGAATTCATCATCGAGAAACAAAATGACTTCCCCCATGCCAGTGGTGATCTATCATCGCTATTGGCTTCAATAAAATTAGCGGCCAAGATTGTAAACCGTGAGATCAACAAAGCCGGGTTGATAGATATTACCGGCGCAGTGGGCAAAGAGAACATCCAGGGAGAGCAGCAACAAAAGCTCGACCTTTTCGCCAATGAAAAATTCAAAGCCGCCCTCGAGTCCCACGCCCAGGTATGCGGCATTGCCAGTGAAGAAGAAGATGAAGTTGTCGTTTTCAGCAAAGAGCAAAACCGCAACGCCAAATATGTGGTTCTGATCGATCCCCTGGATGGCTCTTCTAACATTGATGTTAATGCTTCAGTCGGTACGATATTTTCTATCTATCGCCGCCTATCACCGGTTGGCAGTCCCGCAACAGAAGAAGACTTTCTCCAACCAGGCAATTGCCAGATTGCAGCAGGCTATGTCATTTATGGCTCATCAACCATGTTGGTATATACCACCGGGAAAGGGGTTCACGGCTTTACCTATGATCCATCTCTGGGCGTTTTCTGTCTTTCCCATGAAAATATCCAGATCAGTGAACACGGCAGTTGCTACTCCACCAACGAAGGCAACTATATTCGCTTTCCTGCTGGCGTGAAAAAATACATCAAGTACTGCCAGGAAAATGTGCCTGAGGACAACCGCCCATATACATCGCGCTATATTGGCTCGCTCATTTCAGATCTTCACCGGAACTTGCTGAAAGGGGGAATTTACCTCTACCCAAGTACTGCAGCCTACCCTGAAGGTAAGCTCCGCCTACTTTATGAATGCAACCCGATGGCTTTTATTATAGAGCAGGCAGGCGGTAAAGCGTGCAACGGCGCAGAGCGGATCCTGGATATTACGCCAACTTCATTACATCAAAGAATGCCTTTCTTTGCCGGCTCTAGTGCGATGATTAACACGCTCGAGCAGTTTCTGGCCGAGCCAGAACCGACTGAACAGCCGTAAACTCAGAACCAGCTGACAACTATTCTGGCTTAGCAGCTCATTTCAGAAAAGCAGTCTCCGGCAAGCACCATCTGGTCTTTCCGGAGGCTCCACGCTCAGTGGCTATGAGCAGACTATATTAATCTCATCGCCCTTCCTGGCACTTGGCATTAAAATGATCGGAATGGCCTTGGATGTCGGCGTATCACTTAGATCGCCTTTACCATCAATGGCCACCAAAGGATTCGTTTCCGGAAAATAAGCGGCAATGTTGCCCGACGGAATATCATAAGCCACCAACTTAAAGCCATAGATCTTACGTTCGATACCATCAGGCCAGAGCGACTCAACATCCACCAAATCATTGTTGTTCATACCGAGAGCTGCAATATCACTGGCGTTGATTAGCAGCACTTTACGTTCGCCTGAGATCCCGCGATACCTGTCTTCAAATCCATAAATCGTCGTATTGTACTGGTCGTGCGAGCGCATCGTCTGTAACACAAACACCGGGTCCTGGCTCAGTTCACGTAAGTTCGCAGGCAGCAGATGCTGCGGAAGGGAATGATGCATAAATTGCGCTTTCTCCGACGGGGTCTGCCATCGGCGTTCAGCCGCGCTATTGCCCAGGTAGAACCCGCCGGGCTGTTTGATTTTCTCATTGACGCCAGTAAACCCGGGAATGACCTCGGCAATTAACGCCCGAATTCTATCATAGTCCTCAATGAGCCAATTCCAATCTACAGGTGCCTTGCCAAGAGTGGCTTCT